>CABXRR010000004.1 GCA_902514695.1 uncultured Pelagibacteraceae bacterium | reverse complement strand
GATTTTTTTAAGATCGTTTTTTTTGAAATAATTTTTTATATTATAAGGAAGTTTTGAATTTATAATATGTTTAGCAATAAGATTATAATCTCTTTGATTTAAATAATTATTATTTAAACTAAAATTAATGGCTGAATAAATTCCCAAAAGAACCGCTTCTCCATGATTCAATTTTTTTGAATAACCTAAAGAAGCTTCGTAGGCATGAGCAAAAGTATGACCAAAGTTTAAAACTTTTCTCAAATTATTTTCTTTTTCATCTTTTTCGACTATCATTTTTTTAATTTTACAACTTTCATATATTGCTTTTTCAATAAAAGGAGATTTTAAATCTAAAATTTTTAAAATATTACTGTTTAAAAATTGATATAGTTTTTTATTTGAGATTAATGAGTGTTTTAAAATTTCTGCATAACCACAAATAATTTCTCTCCTTGGAAGAGATTTTAAAAAGTCAATATCACTTATAACTAATTTTGGCTGATAAAAGTTTCCTATAAGATTTTTGCCGTAATTAGTATTAATTCCAGTTTTTCCTCCAATAGATGAATCGACTTGAGATAATAAAGTTGTGGGAATATTTATAAATTGCAGTCCTCTTTTAAATATACTTGCAGCAAACCCACTTACATCTCCTGTAATACCACCACCAATAGAAATTAAACAATCTTGTCGAGAAAAATTTTTCTCTAATAAAGTTTTTATTATTAAATCTAAATTTTTTTGATTTTTATTTTTTTCGTTAGCTTCAATTAATTGAATAAATATCTTTTTATTTTTTAAAGCCTTTTTAATTTGAGTAATTTTTTTTTTAGGAACATTTTTGTCTATAACTAACAAGCATTTTTTAAATTTCATTAAATTTTGATTAATTAGTTTTGAAAATTGAGAAAAAAGTTTTGCCCCAATTATAATTGGATAACTGTCTTTACTTGTATTGACTTTTAATTTAATTGGTTTCATAAATTTTTACAACTTTATCAACAATCTGTTTTTTTGTAAGATTGTTACAGTTAATATTATATAATGCCTTTGAATAGATGTTAGCGCGTTTTTTAATTAGATTTATTAATTCTGTATTGGTTGAATTAAATGCAATTGGTCTTTTGGGGTTATTTTTGATTCTTTTTAAAAGGGTCTCTGTCTCCCAATCTAACCAAATGGAGTCATGATTTTTAAGAATTTCACTTCTAATTTTTTTATTTAAAAACGTTCCACCTCCCAGAGCAATAACTATATTTCTATTTTTTAATATTTGTAATGTTATTTTCTCCTCTAAGTTTCTGAAAAACTTTTCACCTTTTTCTTGGAATATTTTTGATATTTTGGTGTTAAGTTTTTTTTCTATCAATTGATCAGTATCATAAAAATCCATTTTAAATTTTTTCGAAACTAATGAACCAATCGAGGTCTTTCCTGAGCCCATCATTCCTAAAAAAACAATATTTCCTTTTGATTTCATAATTTTCTGTATTGAAAAAACACAAATATGTCTTAATTTGAAAATAACTAAAGTTATATGCAATTTATAAAAAAAACAAGTTTGAGAACTAATATTCTTGGGTTAATAGTTAAATTAACTTTGGCTTTAGTAGCAATAATAGTAATTGTTTTTTTATTAAATAAAATAGATTTTCCAGCTCCAAAAAAAGAAATAGAAAAAATAATTCCTAATGAAAATTTTAAAATCGTTAAATAAAAAAAATCTTTTTTTAATATTTATCGTTTTTTTTACATCTTTAGCTTATGCAGAAGATCAGCCTGTAGATATTTGGAATATTGAAAAAAAAAGTTCAGAGAGTAACTCATCAGTATCACAATCTTCTCAAGAAGATATTGAAATTAATTCAAAAAATGAATTTGAAATTTTTAATATGCAAAAACAAAAAAATGATATTTTAGTTACCTCAGATGAAAATTTAAATTCAAAAGAAATAAAAATATATGGTTTATATGATCCACAAAACTATGATTTAGATATAGATATGTGGTCAAATTCTGATGGAGATCAAATCAAAAATATCTTTTTAAAATTAGATAAAATAAAACTTTCAAAAGACTCAACTGAAATAATTAAAATTGCTTTATTAACAAATGCACAAAATCCAACAAAAAATATTTCTGAAAAAGAATTTTTAAATTTTAAATCTAATTGGTTAATAAAAAATTCAGATTTAGATTTAATTGAAGAATATTTAATTAAAAATCAAATGTTTAATTTACAACCAAATTTGACTAAATATTTAGTTGACCAATATTTGTCTGAAACAAATATTGAAAAAGCATGTGAAATTCTCTCTCAAAATTTAGAATCATTTAACAATGAATATCTGTCTAAGTTTAATATTTATTGTTTGATATATTTAGGTAAAAAAGAAGAAGCACAACTTATCTTTGATCTAAAAAAAGAATTGGGTTTTAGTAACAAATATTTTGAAAAAAAAATTAATTATTTATTGGGATATACATCTGAAATAGATAATACAATATCAGAAAAATCTATTTTTGATTTTTATTTAGCACATCAATCAGATCCTAATTTTGTTTATGAGCCAAAAGATTCCACGAAAAAAATAATTTGGAAATATCTTTCTTCTTCTGGCTTATTAAAGTCATTTGAATTAATTGAGATTTCAGAGTTAAATAAAATTTCAACTTTAGAAAAGGCTACAAATGATAAAAATTATCCTGAAAAAGACTTACTTGAAATATATAAACGTTTTCAATTTAATATAAATCAGCTCTTGAATGTAAAACAGTCTTATAAAACATTATCTAATATTGAGGGAAGAGCTTTAATTTATCAAAAGATACTTCTCGAATCAGAATTAGTTGAAAAACTCAAATTATTAAAATTATTAAAAGACTCCTTTAAAAATGATAACCTAGAAAATGCTTTTGATATTGAATTAAAAAAATTTCTGGAACAAATTAATCCTACTGAAGTTCCTGATAATCTGACGAGTTTTTACTACACGAATATAGAAATTAAGGAAAATGATAATTCTGAGAAAAAATTTAATAAAGATGTGCTACATCAATCAAAACTCATTAATTATTTTAATGGAGATTTTTCAAAATCTAAAATTGAAAAAGATGTAAATAATTTTCTCAAAAAGATAAAGAAAAACAAAAAATATTTTTTTTCTAAAAAGGATCAAATATTTTTAGAATCATTAAAATTTGATGGTATTAAAATTTCTAAAAAATATGATGATTTATATCAATCTGATGACTCTGAAATACCCTCAGATATTCAGGTAATGATTAATAATGATGAAAAAGGTCTAGTCCTATTGAGAATTGCAGAGGTTATTGGACAAGATAAATTAGAGAGAATTGACGAAGATACTATTTATTTCATAATAAGAACACTAAATCAATTAAACATAGATCAATTGAGAAATAAAATATTACTTAAAGTTCTACCTTTAAAAGTTTAGAAATTAGTTTATCTATTATTTATATGAGCATTAAAGATATCATCACTGTACCAAATGAAATGCTAAAAAAAATCTCAGAACCAATTGAGAAAGTTAGTACTAATGAAAAAAAACTTATAAATGACTTATTTGAAACTATGTACAATTCAAAGGGTATTGGTCTAGCTGCAGTACAGGTGGGAATTCTTAAAAGAATTTTAGTTATTGATGTATCTACGAAAGATGAAAAAAATAATCCTTTAAGTTTTATAAATCCTACTATTAAAAAAGTAAGTGATGAAACTTCAATTTATGAAGAAGGATGTTTATCAATTCCTGAGACTTTTATAGAAATTGAAAGACCGAAAATTTGTGAAGTAGAATATATTGATATCGATGGAAAAAAAAGAAACTTAAAGTGTGATGGTCTGTTATCAACTTGTCTCCAGCATGAAATAAATCATTTAGATGGGAAATTGATAATTGACCATTTATCAAAACTGAAAAAAGACATAATTATTAAAAGAATTTCAAAATCAAAAAAAAACCCTGATAGAATATTGGTTTAAAAAATGCCAAAAAAAATTATTTTTATGGGTACACCTATTTTTGCTGTACCAATCCTGAAATCTTTATATCAAAATGGTTATCCAATATCAGTTATATATACTCAGCCTCCTCAAAAATCTCATCGAGGTCAGAAAATTAACAAATCTCCTATTCAAGGTATTTCAGAAACTTTAAATATAGATTTTAGATCTCCAGAAAATTTGAACAACAATAATGAAGAATATGATTTTATAAAAAAAATAGATGCTGATCTTGCAATTGTTGTTGCTTATGGACAAATAATTCCAAAGAAATTTTTAAGCTTAACTAAAAAAGGTTTTATCAATATTCATGCCTCAATACTTCCGAAATGGAGAGGTGCAGCACCTATTCAAAGATCGATAATGAATTTAGATGAAGAAACTGGGATAAGTATAATGAAAATTAATGAAGAATTAGATAGTGGACCTATAAGTAAAATATATAAGATAAAACTTGATCAAAAACTTAATGCAACGGAGGTCTCAGAAAAACTATCACTCTTAGCAGCTGATAAAATTTTAGATTGCGTGGATGATATTTTGGATGGAAAATCAGAGTTTACTGAGCAAGATCATTCGAAAGCTACTTACGCAAAAAAAATTCTTAAAAGTGAGGGACAAATTGATTGGAATGATGATGCTTCAAAAATCATTGGAAAAATAAACGGTTTGTATTCGTCTCCAGGAGCTTTTTTTAATTTTAAAGGTGAGAGATATAAAATTTTAAAAGCTGAAATTGCTAATGGCATTGGTGAAAGTGGTGAAGTTATAACAGACAGTCTTGAAATAGCATGTGCTAATAAAAAATCTATCAAGATTCTTGAAATTCAAAGAGAAGGAAAAAAAGTACAAAAAGTTGGAGAGTTCATGCTTGGGTCCCAAATTAGAAAAGGTTCAATAATATCTAATGTTTAGGTATCAAATATTAATTGAATATGTTGGAACTAATTTTAGAGGTTGGCAAGTTCAAACAAAAGGTAAAACTATCCAAGGGCTTATTGAAGATAAAATTTCGAAACTATTGAAAGAAAAAATTATTGTGTTTGGAGCTGGCAGGTTAGATAAAGGAGTCCATGCTATTGAACATTCTGCACATTTTGATTGTACAAATAAAATAGTAAATTTAGATAAATTTTTAAAATCTTTGAATTTTTTTTTAAATAAAGAATTAGTTACAGTTCTCAAAATTAAGAAAAGACACAAAGATTTTCATGCAAGATTTTCTGCAAAGATGCGAATATATAGATATGTTATTTTTAATCGTTTAAGTGGACCGGTCTTATATAAAAATAGAGGATGGCATATAATAAAAAATCTTGATTTAAAAATTATGAAAAAGGCAGCAAAAAAATTAGAAGGTACAAATGATTTTTCTACTTTTAGAGCTTCTAGTTGTAGAGCAAAAAGTCCGATAAAGACAATGAAATCTGTTAAAATAAGATCTAAGAATAGTAAAATAGAGATAGAATTTCAATCGCAATCTTTTTTACAACAACAAGTTAGGTCAATGGTAGGATGTTTAAAATATGTGGGAGAAAAAAAATGGACTTTAAAAAAATTTATTTTCATAATGAATTCAAAAAAAAGAATTTTGTGTGCACCACCAGCACCACCTGAAGGACTTTATTTAGCGAGAGTTATTTACTAGTTTTTTTTTATTTGACATTGAGTACCTTTTATTAATTCTCCATCTCGATTCAGCTCTTACAATATAACCACAGCAGTTTTTTGACCGGCATTTACATGGAAATTGTTTATAATCTTCATCGTAACCAAACCCGTAATCACATGTAAATTCTTCACCTTTTTTTATATCTTTTATTGCAGTAACCCAAATTTTAAGACCTTTTCCCTCATAATCACAATTATTATCGCAGGAGTGATTTATTAATCCAGCTGTATTCCATGAGAAATCTCCATCCAAAGTGTATCTTTTATTTAGAGTGAATAAATATATTGGTTTTTTATTATCGAATTTATCTGACTCATCTACTTGCTTGTTTGTAATAATTTTACCAACGTAATTAATAATTTTTGTACCAGCTTTAATATCTTTTGTTGCATAAAGACCTCTTCCTTTATTATCAATTTTAGATTTTTTAATACTGTATAATTTCATGAGGGCTATTTATATTTAATTAAATATTTATCAATTGAATTCTATTAATGCATCAACGTGTCTTTTAGTACTATCTCTTAGCGCCTCTAAATCATACCCACCCTCAAGAATTGAAACAACTTTACCATTACAAAATTTTTTTGATGCTTCCAATATTCTCTTTGTAATAATATAAAAATCTTCTGTTTTAAGTTTGAACTGTGCAAGAGGATCTTTGACATGAGAGTCAAATCCAGCACTTATGAGTACAAACTCTGGTTTAAATTCTTTTAATTTTTTTAAAGCAAATTCAAAAGCATTTAAATATTCTTCAGAATTTGTACCTGCAGGTAGAGGTATATTATAAATATTATTAAATTTCCCTTTTTCCTTTTCAGATCCTGATCCTGGATAGTAAGGGTATTGATGGGTTGATATAAATAAAACATTTTCATTTTCATAAAAAATGTCTTGTGTGCCGTTGCCATGATGAACATCAAAATCAATGATGGCAATTTTTTTATATTTGTATTTGTTCAATAAATATTTTGCTCCAATTGCAACATTATTTAAGATACAGAAACCAGCTGCCTTGCTTTGATTACAATGGTGACCTGGTGGGCGTACACTTGCAAAAGCATTTTTAAATTCTTTATTTTGAACGCCATCTATAGCTGCAATAATTGAACCTGCTGCATCAAATGTAGCCTCCTTACTTCCTGGTGAAATAATAGTATCTCCGTCTAGTGAAGAAAAACCTTTTGATGGAAAAGAACTTTTTACTAAATCAACATATTTTGCATCATGTGTGTTTTTGATAATTTCGTCAGAAATTATTGATGGTTTTTTCCATAAAAGGTTTGGATTATCTAATTTTTTAAAATTTTCATTGATAACGGTTACTCTAGCTATTTGTTCTGGATGTCCAGGACCTGTGTCATGATTTTGATATGTTGCAGAAGTTATTAAACCAGTTTTCACTTAAAATAATTTTGTAAAATATTTTGATAAATCTTTGTTAAATTTTTTAAATCTTTCAAAGATACTGCTTCATCAACTTTATGCATAGTTTTTCCAACTAAACCAAATTCTAGACCTGGCGATATAGCTTTTATAAATCTTAGGTCCGAGGTTCCACCTGTGGTAGATAATTTTGGTTTTATTTTGGTAATCTTTTTTACGATATTTTGTATCATATAAGTTGTTTTATTTGGCTTGGTTAAAAAAGCTTCACCAGAAACCCGATAATCAATTTTGAATTTTGATTTATATTTTTTATTAATCTTAACAAAAATTTTATTTAATCTTTTTTTAATAGAATTTGATGAATGTTTGTTATTAAATCTAATATTAAATGTTGCTTCAGCTTTAGCAGGAATAACATTGTCTGCAGTATTATCTATATTAATTTTTGTAACTTCTAAGTTTGTAGGCTGAAAATCTTTTGTTCCTTTATCAAATTTAATATCCTTTATTTCTTTCAAAATTTTAACAATAATAGTTGAAGGATTATTAGCTCTTTGAGGGTATGCAACGTGACCTTGCAAGCCAAATATAATCAATTTTCCAGTTAAACTTCCTCTACGTCCAATTTTGATCATTTCACCTAATCTATTTGGATTTGTTGGTTCACCAACTAAACAGAAATTAATTTTTTCCTTTTTTCTTTTTAAATATTCTACTACCTTTTTTGTTCCATTCACTGCATCACCTTCTTCATCTCCGGTAATTAATAAACTAATTGATCCATTAAATTTTTTATTTTGTGATAAAAAAATACTTACAGCAGAAACAAAAGCTGCAATAGAGCTTTTCATGTCATTAGCTCCTCTTCCAATTAAATGACCCTTTTTTACAGATGGTCCAAATGGATTTATTGTCCAATCTTTTATATTGCCTGGGGGGACAACATCTAAGTGACCGGCATAACATAAATTTGGCTCTTTTACTCCTAACCTTGCATATAAATTCTTAACTGGCTTGAAACCTTTTTCTTTAAACTCTAGTATTTTTGTTTTGAAACCGAGTTTTTTTAATTTTTTTTCTAAAAATTTCATTACCCCAGCGTCCACTGGAGTTATAGTTGGAAATCTAATTAGCTCTTTAGCTAATTGTAATTCATTTAACTTTTGCATATTTAATCTCTTAAAAGATCGTTAATTGATGTCTTTGACCTTGTTTTTGAATCGACTGTTTTAATTATATGAACAGCATAAAGATCTTTATGCGTTCCTGGTACTACTACTGAATAAGGTGGTATACGTCCTTTTGTAATTTCTCCGTTAGATCTGTTTATAATTTTTGTACTTTGCCCAATGTAGCACCCCATTGAAAGAACGCTTCCTTCCTCGACAATAACACCTTCGACAACTTCAGACATAGCTCCAACAAAAACATTATCCTCAATGATAGTTGGTAGTGCCTGAGCGGGTTCCAATACTCCACCTATTCCTGAGCCAGCAGATATATGACAATTTTTTCCTATTTGAGCGCATGACCCCGCCCGTGAGAATGTATCTAACATTGTGCCTTCATCAATATAAGCACCTATATTTACATAGCATGGCATCAAAACAGCATTTTTTCCCACAAAAGATCCTTTTCTCACTGGTGAATTTGGCACCATTCTAAATCCTGCTTTTTCATGATCTTCTTTCGTCCAGCCAGCTGTTTTTCCTTTTAACAAATGAGCTTTGTCATACCAACTAGAATATGGTCCATTTAAATTTTCCATTGGATAAATTCTAAAACTTAGCATAATTGCTTTCTTTAGGTGTTGATGAGTTATCCATTCCCCATTTATTTTTTCAGCAACTCTTGATTTGCCACTATCCAAGTCATTAATTACTTGATTGATTGCATCCTTTAAAGACTGATCCGAATTAGGACTCACTTGATCTTTGCTTTCCCAAGCATCATTTATAATTTTTTCTAAAGACATAATTTACTGACTTTTTAATAACCTTATTTCCTTAAGAAATAAAGACAGATTTTCAATTTTGTGTGAAATAAAATCTTTATCAGCATCCATCTTTCCAAAATGTTCATCATTAATTAACCAAACAGTTGTACAGCCCCGTTTATGCCCAATGCTAAGGTTCTTTGCAATATCTTCTATATAGACCGTTTCTTTTGGGTTAATACCAAATTTTTTGACCATGAGATCAAAAGTTTTTGCTTCAGGTTTTGGTACATAACCAGCGTCTTCTATATCAAATATTTTATCACGACCAAATAAATCATATATTCCAAGGTGAGTTAAAATATTTTCTGCATGCTCTGCACTTCCATTGGTGAAAATAAATTTTTCCATATCTAATTGTTCTAGCTCTTTTCTCATAACTGTATCTTCTTTCATAAATGAAAGATCGATTGTATGCACATATTTTAAAAATTCTTGAGGCGGTATGTTATGGTGAATCATGAGACCATTTAAACTAGTGTTGTATTTATAAAAATAATTAGTTTGAAGCTTCTTTGCTGCATTTAAATCTATCTTAAGTCTTTCAGAAATAAACTTGGTCATTCTTTGTGATACTTGACCAAAAACTTTTTCAAGAGAATAGTTATTATGTTTGCCATAACATACTCCATCAAGATCTAATAAAAGATATTTTTTTTCTTTTAAATTCATGATCTGATTAGTGTTCCTGAACCTTTATCTGAGAGTAATTCAAATAAAACAGAGTGTTTCAGACGTCCATCTATAATACAAACTCCCTTAACACCATTATTTGCTACATCTAAACAATTATTAATTTTTGGAATCATGCCACCACTAATTATTTCTTTTTTTATTAGCTCATTAATTTTATTAGTATTAATTTCAGATATTAATTTTTTATCATTATCCAATACACCCTCTACATCACTAATTATAATTAATCTTCTAGCATTTAGTTTTTTTGCAATAGCACCAGCGGCTGTATCAGCATTGATATTAAAAACTTGATTATTCTCATCTAGCCCTAAAGGAGCTATTACAGGAACCTTTTTTTTGCTTACAATTTGTTCAATGATTGATAGATCTACTTCTTTTGGAAAACCAACAAAACCTAGATCTTGATTTTCTTGTTTAACCAGTAAAATATTATTTTGTTTATTAGTTATACCTTGGCCATCACAATCATTTTTTTTTAATGCATCCAATATTTCTATATTAAATTCGTTTAAAACCTCCTCAACAACAATTATAGATTTTGCATCCGTAACCCTTAATCCATTAATAAAATCACTTTTAATTCCAGCTTCATTTAGTTTATTTGAAATTCTTTTGCCTCCACCATGTATTATGACAGGTATGAAACCTAATTTATTAAGTATTGAAATATCATTAACAAAATTATTAAATAAATTTTGATCAATTAAAACACTACCACCACATTTAATAACAATGTATTCATCATTGTATTTATCCAGATAATTTTTAACTTCTTCAAAAGAAGGACCATTTATTGGTAAGATTTTTTTAATTTCTTCCTCTGTAATCTTTGACATTAAGTTACAGTTTTAACTGTTGTTCTTTTCATGATAACTACTTGTTGAGCCATTGTTAATATATTATTTACAGTCCAGTAGATTACCAAGCCACTCGGAAATGGTGCAAGAATAACAGTTAGGAATAATGGGAAAAACATAAATATTTTTGCTTGCATTGGATCTGTTGGAGCCGGATTCAGTTTCTGTTGTATCCACATGGACACGCCCATAGCTACGGGCCACACTCCAATAACTAAAAATGAGGGTACGTCATATGGTAATAAACCAAACAAGTTGAAAATGCTGGTGGGATCACGTTCGCTTAAGTCGGCAATCCATCCAAAGAATGGCATTTGTCTCATTTCGATAGTTACAAACAAAACTTTATATAGACTAAAAAAGATAAAAATCTGGGGGATTATCGGTAAGCATCCAGACATAGGATTGACCCCCTCTTTTTTATATAAAGACATCATTGACTGTTGTAATTTCATTTTGTCATCTTTATGCAGCTCTTTAAGTCTTACCATTTCAGGCTGTAAAGCTTTCATTTTTGCCATACTTTTAAAAGAATAATTTGCTAATGGAAATACTGCTAATCTAATACAAACAGTTACAGCAATAATAGCTAAACCATAATTACCAAACATTTTAAAGAAATAATCCAATGCATACCACATGGGCTTTGTCAAAAAATACAGGAATCCCCAATCAATCACTAAATCAAATTTTTCTATTTTTAAAGATTCAGCATAACCATCTATTGCCCTAACCCTTTTTGCTCCAACAATTGCCTGAAATTTATCTTCAATAAAACTATTTTGATTTAATTCTTTAGGATCTGTCGTAATAAAATTTATTCTAAATTTATTTTTATAATCAAATGTAGTTTTAAATTCTTTATCTTTTGGTGGAACTATAGATGCAATAAAGTATTTATCACTAATACCTAACCATCCTTTTTGAGCAGTTTTTGAAAACTTTTTATCTTGAATATCATCATAATCTTCCTCAATGAGCTCATCATCTAGCGTAGCAATTGGACCTTCATGTAATATAAAAAAATTCAACAAGTCCTCTGGAATTTTATTTCTTATTATTTGGCCATAAGAATAAAAGTCATATTTTTTGTCTGTAGAATTGATTACTTTTTGTTTTATTGTGAATAAAAATTTATCATCTAATGAAATTTCTTTTTCGAAAGTGATACCTTGATTATTTGACCATGATAATTTTATTGGAGATTGTTCAGTTAATTTATTATTTCCTACAACTGACCAAATTGAATTTGAGTCTGGGATATCGATATTTTTATCAGTTGTAACAAACCCACTTTCAATAAAATAACCATCTTCAACATTTCTTGGATTTAACAAAGTAATTTTTTCCTGATTTTCAAGACTGACTTTATAATCTTTAAATGTTAAATCGTCTATTACTGCACCTTTAAGAGATATTGTTCCAATGATACTTTGATTTTCAAACTGAATTCTTTTACTTTCTTTTAATGCATCATCTCTAGAGACTTGAACTAAAGTCTCTTTTTCATCTAAAGTTGGTGTATCAGTATTTTGTTCAATTTTATTTTTTTCTGCTAAATTTTGTTTTGTTATTGATTTTTCGGGTACAAAAAATAAAGAGTACAAAACAATTACAGCTGAAGATAATGCTATAGCAGCTATGACATTTTTAGAATCCATATTTACACCACGTCCTTTCTTTCGACTGGATCATGTCCACCATGACCAAACCAAGGATTACATCTTATGATTCTTGATATTGATTTAAAAATTGCTTTAACAAAATTATATTTTTCAAAACATTCCAAGCAATAACTACTACAAGATGGCTCAAATTTGCATGAGTTATAAAAGAATGGACTTAAAAAAAATTTATAAAGCTTGATAGGAATGATAAAGATTTGATTAATTATTCTCATTACTTAATATTATTAAATTCTTGAAATAAAGTTTCTTTTATATCTTTAAATTCACTGTTTAACATAGTTGGCTTAGCAATAACAAGATATGAATAATCTAATTTTATTGATATTTTTTTAAAGCTATCATTCATAATATTTCTAAGCCTTCTTTTTATTTTATTTCTCTTAACAGCATTTCCCAACTTTTTTTTGGTTACAAAGCTAATATTTAGCATTTTTTTATTTTTATTATTTAAGTTTCCAAAAAAAATTGTAACAAACTTATTTGAAACCTTTCTCTTTTTAAGTAAATCTTTGAATTCTTGATTATTGGAAAGAGCAAGTATTTTGCTTTTCATTTAATTAACCAGAGACAGTCAATGACTTTCTTCCTCTTGCACGTCTTCTGGCTAAAAGTTTTTTTCCACCTTTAGTTTTCATTTTTGATCTAAAACCGTGTTTTCTAGCTCTTTTAATTTTTGATGGTTGATATGTTCTTTTCATATAATGTGATTAAGTTTTAATTAAATTTGGCTCTTTATAGTAATTAAATATATAAATAGCAAATAGAAGATTTTATAAATACGATAAGTATTGATGGAAAAAGCAAAAAAAATTAAATTATTTATTGGTCTATTTTATATTTTTGCTGTTGTTATATTTTTATATTTCTTGCTCTCAAATTTTAGCCTTCAAGAGATTACTAGTTATGAATTTATAAAAAATAATCGAGATTATTTTTATGAGCTGAGACAATCAAATGTATTTTTATTAGGCATAATATTCATCTTGTTTTCTACTTTATGGGTTTTTGCTGCAGGGTTTGGATCTCCATTGGCATTATTTGCTGGATTTATTTTTGGTAAATGGTTTGGCTTGTTGTTTGCTGTTGTAGGAATGACATTAGGTGCAACTTTACTTTATCTATTTGCAAATTTCTTTTTAAAGGAAATGATAAGAGATAAATTTTTAAACCGGTTTAAAAAACTTGAAGAAAAATTTAGAAAATCTGAATTTATATATTTATTAATTTATAGATTCGTTGGAGGAATTCCATTTCAAATACAAAATGTTTTACCGTGTATTTTTGATGTAAAAGTTTATAATTTTTTTTGGTCTACATTTTTAGGAATAATACCTTCATTGTTCATAGTAATTTCTATTGGAAGTGGCCTCGAAGAGATAATTGATCAAAATTTAGAGGCACCAAGTATGATTGATTTATTAACCTCTCCATCTATTTATATACCCATGATTGCTTTTTTTGCTTTATTAGGAACAACAATTTTTTTCAGAAAAATATTTTATAAAAACTAATGGTGCTCCCACCCTGTACTGACCAGGGAACTAGTCCTTACCAAGGACTTGTTATACCATTTAACTACAGGAGCAATTATCACAAATTGTATTTTATTGATAATAAAGCATTTTTCTCAAATTATTGCCTTAATTTTTTGATCAATATGATTTATATCTACTTAAGGAATTTTATGGGTATTCATTACGATTACAAATCTACAAAAAGTGCAAAGCTTATGGAGAAGCAAGCAAAAAGAGAAAAAAAACTTGCGGAAAAGAAAGCCAAAAGATTAGCTAAAGAGGGGAATAAGAATGATGAGGAACAAAAACAAAAATCATTAGATGCATCAAAACCAATAACCTTAGATTTTCTGACTAATCCGAATAAAGAATGAGCAACAAAAATAAATATGAGCGATTAAGTTTGGCCTTAAAGAAAAATTTAAAAAAAAGAAAGCTATTTCATAAAAAAAAGAAAAAAAATAAATAGTAATGTCAGTCCTGTCAGACAAATGGATAAGAAAAATGTCCAAAGAACAAAAAATGATTTCTCCTTTTGAAGAGAAGCAAATAAGAGGAGATAGTATATCTTATGGTCTCTCGTCTTTTGGATATGATGCTAGGGTGTCCAATGAATTCAAAATTTTTACTAATGTGAATTCTGAAATAGTTGATCCTAAAAATTTTAAACCAACAAACTTTGTAACCAAAAATGTTTCAGAATGCATTATTCCACCCAACTCTTTTGTGTTAGCTAGAACTGTTGAAAGATTTAAAATACCAAACGATGTTTTAGTAATTTGTCTTGGTAAATCCACATATGCTAGATGTGGTATTATTGTCAATGTAACACCTTTGGAACCAGGTTGGGAAGGTTATGTGACACTAGAATTTTCTAATACAACACCGTTACCTGCAAAAATTTATGCTAATGAAGGTGTTGCACAATTCATTTTTTTAAAAGGAAATGAAAAACCTGAGGTTACATATGCGGATAGAGATGGAAAATATATGGGTCAAACTGGAGTAACCCTACCAAAAGTTTAATCATGCAAAAATTAGAAGTCTTTGGAGCAAACAAGCTCAAAGGGCAAATTAGCATATCAGGTTCTAAAAATGCCTCGTTGCCTATTTTGGCAGCAACTTTACTCTCAAATAAAAAGATTTATTTAAAGAACTTACCAAAAGTAAAAGATATTGAAACAATGATTAATTTATTAGAATCGTTAGGTTCAAAAGTAAAATTTCATAAAAAGAAATTTATTATTGATAATTCTAGCCAGAAAAAAAAATTTGCATCATATAACTTGGTCAAGACTATGCGAGCAGGAATATTAGTTTTAGGACCTCTACTTGCGAAGTTTAAAAATGCAAAAGTTTCTCTACCAGGTGGATGTGCTATTGGTACAAGACCCATTGATATACATCTAAAAGCTTTATCAAAACTTGGGGTAAAATATAAAATTAATCAGGGCTATGTTCATGCAAATGCACCAAAAGGATTAATTGGGTCTAAAATTAATTTTTCAAAAATTTCAGTTGGTGCTACAGAAAATTTAATTATTGCAGCATGTTTAGCTAAGGGCACTACTATTTTAACTAATTGTGCTATTGAACCTGAAATAAAAGATTTAGTAAATTTTTTGACTACAATTGGTTGTAATATAAAGTGGGTTGCTAAGCGTTCAGTTAAAATTGTTGGTGTTAACGATACCAAAGAAGCAACTTATTCAGTTATGTTTGATCGAATTGAGGCTGGAACTTACTTAATTGCAGCAGCAGTTACCGAAGGAAATTTAAAAGTTAAAAATATTTTACCAAATGTTATCAAAACAGAAATTAATATTTTAAAAAATATTGGTGCTAAAATTAATATTAAAAAAGATGAAGTTCACATTATTGGTAGTAAAAAGATTAAAAATATCAATATAAAGACTGCTCCCTACCCAGGTTTCCCGACAGATCTTCAAGCACAAATCATGGTACTACTGTGTAAAGCAAATAAAAATTCTTTAATAAAAGAGGATATTTTTGAAAATAGGTTTATGCATGTTGCAGAACTAAATCGAATGGGAGGTCAAATTTTAATAAAAGGTAATCAGGCAATAGTGAAGGGAAATACAAAGTTTGCTGCAGCTGAATTAATGGCAACAGATTTAAGAGCATCAGTTTCATTAATTTTAGCAGCACTAACAACAAAAGGAAAATCAGTAATTAATAGAATTTATCACTTAGATCGTGGGTATGAAAATATAGAAAAAAAATTAAAAAAAGTTGGAGCAAAAATTAGAAGAATCTAATTATGGATAAAAAATATTTAGCAAAAATTATTGCAACAGATAACGAAGGTCTGCAAATGATTTCAGCATATACAGCTGGTGCAAAAGTAAAAATATCAGCAATTAAATATCTTGCAACCAACAAGGTTTTTTTATTATCAATAGAACGAACTAAAATTGAGTCCGACCAAAAGAATAAAAAGATAAATAGTATATGTAGGTTTGATTTTGTTGATAAGGTGAAGTCTAAAAATATTGATCAAAAGAATAACGATTTATCCTTAGAATTAATGGCTATAGACTATATGAAAAACAATGAAGATTATGAAATTAATCTTATATTTAATAATAATTCTCACATTGCTTTGACTACAGAAACAATTGAAGTAAGACTAGAAGATCAAAACGAAATTGAAAATTAATGAAAGTATTAGATAGTAATAATAAAAATTTTGATAAAAATTTAGATAGTTTGCTTTTACAAAGAAAGAAAAAAGTACAATCAAGTTCAGTTTCAGTTTCAAGTATCATTAATGATGTCAGAAAAAATGGAGACAAAGCTATATTAAAATATGAAAAGAGATTTAATCAAAACAACAAAATAATTCCTTCTAAAAAACAAATTTCTAATTTGATTAAATCATTAGATAAAAAAGTGAAGCGAGCAATTGATATTGCTTATAATAGAATTTACAAATTTCATTCACTTCAAAAATTTAAAAATATCTCATACGTTGATAAGTATAAAAATAAACTTGATTATAAATATATACCTTTAGATTCTGTTGCAATTTATGTGCCAGGTTCAACCGCCTCATATCCATCAAGTGTATTAATGAATGCGATCCCAGCAATTGTTGCGGGAGTTAAGAGAATTGTAATGATTAATCCTGGATTAAAAGGAAAACTAAATCCGGCAGTATTATATGCTGCCCGTAAGTGTAAAATTAAAGAAATTTATTCAATAGGTGGCCCTTCTGCGATCGCAGCCGTAGCTTACGGTACAAAGAAAATAAATAAAGTTAATAAGATAGTAGGCCCTGGTAATGCTTATGTAGCAGCAGCTAAAAAAGAAGTTTTTGGAGATGTTGGAATTGAAGGAATGACTGCAGGCCCTTCTGAAGTTACCATTGTTTGTGATAATTTTTCAAATCCAGAATGGGTTGCAAGCGATTTAATAGGGCAAGCAGAACATGATAATCTTGCACAATGTATTTTAATTTCAAAAGATAAATCTTTGATTAATAATGTTCAAAATGAAGTTTCTAAACAATTAAAAGAAATTCCAAGGTCATCTATTGCTAGAAAAAGTTTAGCAGATAATGGAATTTTAATGCATATTAATTTTGATAAAAAGATAATTGAAGTTTTAAATAAAATATCTCCTGAACACTTGGAACTAAATATTAAGAATTATAAATCATTTATTCCAAAAATTAAAAATGCAGGATCTATTTGTTTAGGAAAATATGCTGTTATGGCAATGACAGACTATAATATTGGATCAAACCATATATTACCCACCAACGGCTCTGCAAAATATTCTAGTGGCATTAGTGTGAACGAATTTTATAAAAGAATTTCATATATAAACCTAACAAAAAAGGGTATTGAAAGTCTTGGACCATCAGTTATAACTCTTGCAAATTATGAAGGATTAGTAGGACATGCTCAATCCGTAAAAAAAAGAATTAGGAGAAAATAAATTTGTCGAAACAAGATTTGCTTGAGTTTAAAGGTAAGGTAACTGACTTGTTACCAAATGCTATGTTTAGAGTTCAGTTAGAAAATGGCCATGTAGTAACAGCTCATACAGCAGGAAAATTAAGAAAAAATAGAATTAGAGTATTACAAGGTGATAATGTCACTGTTGAGATGACACCATATGACCTTACAAAAGGCAGAATAATCTTTAGAGGTTAAATTTTGCCTCGGTAGCTCAGGAGTAGAGCAGAGCCCTGAAAAGGCTTGTGTCGGAGGTGCGAATCCTTCCCGAGGCACCACCAAAACATCTTGAAATTCGCTAAAAAGAAATTAACCTCACATGATAATAAATAAAACAAAGGACTAAGAAATAAGATGAGTACATTAAAAGGAACCGTTAAATGGTTTAACGGAAAGAAAGGCTTTGGATTTATCGAAAGAGAAGACAAAGAGAAGGATGCATTTGTACATGCAAGCGCAGTTAAAGCTGCAGGTATGAGATTTTTGAATGAAGGAGATAAATTAGAGTTTACTCTTGAGGATGGTCCAAAAGGCCCTTCAGCTGTAAATCTGAAAAAAATAGACTAGCTATAAAATTTTAAAAGGACGTTTTTCTACAAAATAGATCTACGTCCTTTTCTTTTATGGGTTGAATAATCTCAATTTTTGTCTAAAAGATTGATCATGATTATAAATATTACATTTAAAGTAATTTCAAACAGCTCTCATAGAATCTGTTTCCATAGCCTATAGGCTATTTATTTATAATATAATTTTATTTCACACAAAAATAATATAAAAACAAGGAATGCCTGGGTGGTGTAACGGTTAGCACGAAAGTTTGTGGAACTTTAAGTTTGAGTTCGATTCTCAGCCCGGGTACCAAAAAAATGAACAAAGAAAATAAATTAATTCCTGGATTGCCTTCAGGATTTGAAGATCGTTGGGGAAAAAAAGTTCTTCTTAAAAAAAAGCTTTTAAAAGCTATTGAGAATAATTTTATTAAATTTGGAGCAGAAGCTCTTGAAACTCCTTCGTTTGAAACAGCGGAAAATATTGGCTCTTTTTTGGCAGAAGATGAGGCTAATCCTATGTCTGATGTATTCTCATTTGAAGATGGAGACAAAAACATAACTCTTCGTTATGATCTTTCAAGCCCGCTTGCAAGATTTTATGCTCAAAATAACCAAGAACTACCATCAATCTTTAAGCGATATCAAATTCAAAATGTATTTAGGAATGAAAAGGCAGGAAACGGTCGATATAGAGAATTTATGCAAGCAGATTTTGACATTATAGGAAATGTTAATCCTGCCCAAGCAAATGCAGAGCTTTGTAACTTAATATCAAGTACATTATCAGATTGTGGATTAAACAAAGATCAATTTACCATTAATGTAAGTAATAGAAAAATAGTGCAGGGCTTAATTAATGAATTAAAAATTTCTGAAGAAAAACAAACTAAAGTTATTAGAGCTATAGATAAACTTGATAAGCCTGGATTTGGTCTAAAAGGAGTTGAAGATTTACTCAAAAAAGAGAGAAAAGACAAAAGTGGTGCCATTACAAAAGGAGCTGAGTTGTCAGATGATCAAGCAGCACAAATATTAAATTTTCTTAAGATAAAAGATCTAAAAGAATTAAAAGAAACTTTAAAAAATCCTTTATCTCAAGAAGGAATAAAAGAATTAGAAGATGTATTTGAGATACTTGGATTTGGATCAAATTTAAAACAAGTTAAAACAAATTTTACTATAGTGAGGGGGCTTGCTTATTATTCTGACTTTATAGTTGAAACTAACTTAGATTTTAAAGTCACTAATAATAAAGGTAAGGAAATAGATTTGGGCAGTGTCTGTTCAGGAGGCTCATATGCCAAACTTATTTCAAGATTTAGAGGGGTTGATGTTCCTGGTACAGGAATTAGTTTTGGAGTTGATCGATTACTATTTGCATTAATGCAGCTGGATCAAATTAAAGTAGAGGATCAAAAACCTGTTTTAGTTTGTGTAATGGATCAAAAATTTTTGAATAATTATTATGAGATAGTCGATTTATTAAGAGAAAATAATATAAACGCTGAAGTATTTTTAAGTACCAAAAAAAATTTAGGAAAGCAGCTAGAACTAGCAAATAAACGTGAATTACCAATTGCGGTCATTTGTGGAGAAAATGAATTTAAAGATAATACTGTAACTATTAAAAATCTTAGAGGTGTTAAGGGTGAAAACAGCCAAACAATTCCAAAATCGAATTTGATAAATGAAATCAAAAAACTTATCTGATAAAATCCTTAGATCTGTAAAATCTAAAGGATTTAAGTATATCGAATTGCCATCGGTAGTTGAAACAAATCATATTGTACAAAGATCAGGCGAGAATTTTAGAAAATTTATCTTTTCATTTAGTGATCAAAATGGAAATGAACTATGTTTACGTCCTGATTTAACAATAGTTTCATGCCTTAGATATTTAGAAAATAATTTCAAAGGAAAGGAAAAAATATTTTATAGCGGTCAGGCTTATAGAAAATCTCAAAATAAAAAAGATTCTATTATTAGAGATCAAATAGGATTTGAAATTATTGGTTCAAAAAATGAAAAAATTGACGACAAAGAAATAATAAATACATCTTTAAATTCTTTAACAAAATTAAAATATTCTTCAGGAAAACTAACACTTGGAAATGTAGAAATTTTCAATCTTTTAATATCAAAATTAGATATTCCAAAAAGATGGAAGTTAAGATTATATAGACACTTTTGGAGGGAAGATTATTTTAATGATTTACTAAAAAGATTAGAGACTAATTCAGATGTAGACCCAACTATAGTTGAAATTGATAAGAAACGTTATCTTAAAATGCTAGAAGAGGACAAATCATTGATCATAGCTGGCAGATCTATTAAAGAAATTTTAAGTAGGTTTGATAATAAAATTAAAGACCCAAGACGCACAAGTAAGGGAAAAAATGTATCTAAAATTATTAAAGAGTTTTTAAAAATTAAATGTCCAATAAATAAAGCTGCTAAAGAACTAAATAAATTTTTTAAAAAATATCATATTAATTTGGTGGTAGATCAAAAATATTTTCCAATTTTGAAAAACAAAGTATCGAAACTAAATGTAATTTTTTCAACTTCCTTTGGAAGACAGCTTGAATATTATACGGGAATGGTTTTTAAAATTGATATTAAATCAAATAATAAAATTAAGAATATTATTAATGGTGGCAGATATGATCAATTAATCTCTGATCTAGGTTCTAAAAATCAAGTATCAGCAGTAGGAGCTGCTTTAAACTTAAATTACTAATCATGAACAATATGATAAACATAGGAATTCCTAGTAAAGGCAGACTAAGAAAAGACGTTTTAAAGATTTTTAAAAATAAAAAATTGAACCTTGTTTCAGAAAGAGGAGAGAGAGATTTAATTGGTTCAATTAAGAACAAAAAAAATATCAAAATTTTATATTTACACGCAAGAGAAATTATAGAGAGATTAGGGGATAATTCTTTAGATATTGGTTTTTCAGGGTTCGATCTATTTAAAGAAAGTGAAATTAACACTCAAAAGAAAATTTATGTAAATAAAAAATTAAGTTTTGGAAAAGCTGATTTAGTCGTTGCTATTCCTGACCCTTGGATTGATGTTCAAACAATAACTGATCTTGAGGAAATTGCTTTTGAATTTAGAGATAAAAAGAAAAAAAGATTAAGAGTTGCCACTAAGTATCCAAATTTAACAAGAGAATTTTTATTTTCAAAAGGTGTTACCCAATTTAGATTGGTAGAAAGTCTTGGGGCAACGGAAGCATATCCTTTTACAGGATCAGCAGAATTAATCACTGATATCAGTTCAACAGGTGAAACTTTAAAAGCTAATAATTTGAGAGTTTTAAAAGATGGTGAAATTCTCAAGTCTCAAGCATGTATTTTTACATCAAAGAAAAATTCAAAAAAAAAAGGATTAAAAAAATTAATCCAATTACTTTCCAAATAATTTATCCTTAAAATAAACAAGGATTATTTTGATAATATCTAAATTTCTTAATATTGCATAAAGAGCTACTAAAACTCCTATTACAAATATAATTTTTAAAATTAGATATAATTCCATAAAAAAACCTTATAATACAACTTACGAATCATGGACACTATTTTATTAACTATCTTAATTTTATTGCTAGTAGCAACTCTAGCAACTTTGTATTTAAATATAAGATCCAAACCAAGGGGTGACAGTAAAGAGGTTGAAGAAATAGCAAATTTAAATAACGAAATAGTTCGACTTAAAGATAGTTTAAATACTACAATCAATACATCTCTAGGCTCAATGTCGACTTCATTTAATGCTCTTTCAACTGGCGTTACTAAAGACATGACAGAAGCTTTGACTAAAGTGGATGAAAAAGTAGGAAATTTTAATCAGCAAGTACAATTACTAAATCAAAGCCAAGAAGGAATTACTAAAATTCTAGCAGGTGTTAAAAAATATGGAACTCTTGCTGAGTATTCTTTAGATGCACTAATCAAAGATTTGTTGCCAGCATCTCAATTTATGACAAATGTAAAGATGAAAGAAGATACTAGTGAAAATGTTGAATTTGCAATCAGGCTACAAGGAGATATTTTGGTTCCAGTAGACTCTCATTTTCCAGTAGAAAAATTTAAAGCAATCACAGATGCTTATGATGCAGATGATAAAAAAGCTGTTGCTGATGCTAGAACAAAATTAGCAAGTGCATTTAAGGCTAAAGCAAAAAATGTTATGGAAAAATATATTGTTCCACCTAAGACAACTGATTTTGCAATAGTATATGCGCCCACAGAAAGTCTTTATAAAGAATTAACCGAATATCAGGATCCAAGCACTAAAGAATTATTAACCCAAGAATTAATGAAAAAATACAAAATAGTAATTTGTGGCCCAAATACTCTTTCAGCTTATTTGCAATCCTTACATATGGGTTTTCAATCTCTTAAAGTTCAAAAAGGAGCTACAGAAATATATAATCATCTCAAAACTATTACCACCAGATTTGGAAAACATTTTGATAATATAATTACACTTAGAAAAAAATTAGAGGAAGCTATGAGTGTGGTAGATAAGTTTGGAACTGATGCAAGATCAATAAGCAGAACTTTAGAAAATATAAAAGATCCCGAGCAGGTTGAGAAAGCTGTTCAAACAGAAAATGTAGAAAAATTTGTTGAAAGAAATAAACAGTTTAAAAATTAATTTCTTTTTTCCAAAAATACCGATTATAAGAAATCAAATGCAGTGGAATAAAAAATATAATTATCCTACATCATCACGAGCAACAGAGGGCGGGATAAGAAGATATGTATTAGGAGAAACCAAACTACCAAGTGTTACATCAATTCTCGATGCAACAAAATCTGAAGAAGATAAAGCAGCTTTAGCTAATTGGAGAGAAAGAACTGGCTATAAAGAAGCTGAAGCAATTACAAAAGCGGCAAGTAGCAGAGGTTCACAGATGCACAACTATTTAGAGTCATTTTTGTTAGGAAGAGAAAATTTAAGTTTTTTTGATGATAAAGAGCAATACAAGATGATGGCTAAAGAAATAATTGAGAAAGGTTTAAAAAATAGACTAGAAGAAATATATGGAACTGAGTGTACCCTTTATTACCCAGAAAAGTATGCGGGGACTGCTGATTGTGTTGGTATATTTGAGGGAAAAGAAACGATAATTGATTTTAAACAATCCAACAAACCTAAAAAAGTTGAGTATATAGATTCTTGGCTACTACAAACGGCAGCTTATTCTTTAGCCCATAATGTTGTGTATAGGTCCAATATCACTGCTTGTGTTATACTTGTTTGCACAGTAGATAATTTGTTTCAAGAATTTAAAATTCAAGGCCCCGAAATGATAACTTATCAAAATTTATTTTTGGGAAGATTAAAAAAATTTAATGAAATGAATAATTCATATTAACAAAAAATGGATAAAATTGTTATTTACGATACAGAAACAACCAATAGTACTATTTGGGGTTCTATAATTGAGGTTGGTGCAGTTGTAGTAGATAAAAATCTAAAAGAGATAGGAAAATTAAATATCAGAGGTAGAATGCCAGAGGGTGAGGTTCCGAGCGCTAAAGCTTTACTAGTAAATTCAACCAGTATTGATTTACTAACGAAAGGTAATTATTCACATTATGACTTTTTAGGGGCTGTTGAAAATTTTTTTTCAAAATGTGCTCCAGCAACGTTTATGGGTTGGTCAAACTTAAATTTTGATCGAAGAATGTTTCATTTTAATTTCTTTAAAGGAAATCGATACCCATATGCTACTCATTCATCACCTAATAAAGAACACGACGGACTTCACATTGCAAGAGCAGCTCAAACATTAAATCCTGAGACTTTAAAAACAGAGTTAACAGAAGCTGGCAACCCAAGTCTTGCATTAGAGTCATTATCTAGAATGCAGGGTTTTGATACTTCAGCAAGTCATACCGCTTATGTAGATGCTCTAAATTCATTGCGTGTTCTTAGAATTATAAAAGACAAGCATAAAGAAAATTGGGAAAATTTTATAAAAACATCAACAAAATCAAGTGTTGAAACACTTTTAACAAATGAAGGAGTTTATTCTATTTTTGAAAACGTCAAGGGTAGAAACATGATGTATCTTACTTGCACTTTGCACCCTAAGCACGCGTTTCATCCATCATATGCATCATGGGGATACCTTTGGGACTTAAGAAGAGATCCAGAACCTTTATTAAATTTATCGGTTAATCAATTAAAAGATACATTAAAAAAAATCAGTCCAAAAGCGTTAAGAGTTTTAAAAACAAATAAAGCACCAGTAGTTTTAGATAAAGAATTTGCTTTAAAACAAAAACCCTATTCAGAATTAGATTTAGAGACAATTAAAAAAAGAGCTCATTTAGTAAGAAATAGCGAAAATTTTTGTAAAAATATTCAAATTATAAATAGAGAAGCTGCAGAGGAAAAAGAACAAACTAAAACACAAGAGGATTTATTACCTGAGGAAACCTTATATGAAAAATTTATTCCTAACAAAGATACAGCTTTATTCAAAACATGGCACAGCTCATCCTGGGAAGATAAATTAAGATTATTGGACAAATTTCAAGATAAAAGATGTAGTTGGTTTGGACAAAAAATCATTTATCAAGAAGCTCCACAAATTTTACCACCTGATTTATATAAAAATATTAAGAGTGAAATTGCGAGGAGAATCTTGAGTAAAAATAAAGAGAAGTGGCAAACAGTAAATATGGCCTATACTGAGATAGACTATTTAAGAGACCAAGCCTCTAATAGAGATGATGAGGAAGAATTAAAAAAATTAGATGAAATTAATCAATTTATTATGTCAATTGAAAAAAAATATGAAATTGCATAGTTGACTTTAATAATAATAATTATAAATAAATTATATGCTAATAGATTTTAAAGATGATGATTTTGATAACAAAATCAAAAATGAAGATGTTTCTGTAATTCAATTTAGTGCCGCATGGTGTGGTCCGTGTAAAGCTTTGAAACCAGTTATGGATAAATTAGCTGTTGAGTATAAAGATAAAGCTGGTTTTTATTATGCTGATATTGAAGATGGTGGAATTAACACTGGCAGTGCCGCAGGAATAAGAGGTGTGCCAACAGTTATAATCTATAAAAAGGGTGTTGAAGTAGATAGAAAAGTTGGTGGAGTTCCTGAAAGTAATATGAAAGAATTTTTAGAAAAAAATATCTAATTTAAATTCAATATTTCACCCGCTAAATATAAAGATCCAGTTATAATCACTAAATCATTTTCTTTTAAGGGTATGGACTCAATCGCTTGTTCAATACTTTCTTTGTATTGAACATTAGTAATACTTTTAAATTTCTCTTTTAAATCTTTTCCACTTATAGAATTTGGTTGTCCAGGAATATCTATTGTCGTCAAAGAAGAAATATCTTTAAAATAACTTATATATTTTTCATGATCCTTGTTAGCCATCATTCCCACAATAATATGCTTGTTGCAATTTAGAGTTTGAAGATATTCATTTAACACTCTTGCACCATCCTCATTGTGAGTTCCATCTATAATTAATCGATTATCTTTTATTAATTCTTTTAATTTTCCAGACTTTATCTCTTGTAGTCTTGCGATACTCTTAATTTTTCTTATTCCATTTTTGATATCATTATCTTTGATATCAATATCTAACAATCTTAGAGTTGCAATTGCAGTAGATATATTTTCTAGTTGAAATTGACCCAAAATATTTGGTAAAGGAAGTTTTAATCCTCCAAATTTATCCTCATAATAAAAAAAACCATTCTCACCATTAGAATAACTAAAATCTTCATTAAAGAATAATTTTTTTGCTGAATTATTATAAGTTGTTTTTTTAATACATTCAGTTGTATTAATCGAGTTTTGTTTAGAGACAATGATATTTGAATTTAAAAGTGATGATGTTTTTTCAAATACAATTTTTTCTATCGTTTGCTCATTCTTTGGGAGCCAGTCTAAATGGTCTTTGCTAATTGATGTAACAACACTTGCTAAATTTTTTTTCAAGATATTAGTTGCATCAAATCTATGAAATAAACCTGCTTCAATTAAATTTAAATTCTCAGGGTATCGGGCCGCTTTATAAAAAAAACATGTTGATAAGATTTCAAAAAATGTAATTTTTTGGTTATCATTAATCTTTTCAACTTCTTCAAAAAGATCAGCTAGTTTTTCATCTTCTAATTCTTGATTGTTAAAAATAAATCTCTCATTAATTCTTTGAATATGAGGGCTAGTATAAACATTACATTTTATATTTGCTTCTTTGAGTATTGAAAAAAGTGCATTTATCGTGGATTGTTTACCATTAGTACCCACAACAGAAATTGCTTTAATCTTATCCTGAGGGTTGCTTAATTTTTCACAGAGAAGCTTAATACGATCTAAGCTAAGATCTATTTCCTTAGGATGCAACTTTAGAAAGCGACTGAGAATTTTCTGTAATTTCATTTTCATCAGTGCTTATAACAGAGTTTTTCTTTAACAATATTGATAATATAGTTCCTATTTTTTCAGAGAGTTCTTTTCTTTCAACAATTAAATCCACAAAACCTGTCTTTTCAACATATTCGCTTTTTTGAAATCCTTCTGGTAATTCTTCTTTAACTGTTCCTTGTATTACCCTGGCTCCTGCAAAAGCAATTAAAGCACCAGGCTCTGCTAAATGAATATCCCCAAGCATCGCATAAGAAGCAGTAATTCCTCCTGCGGTAGGATCTGTTATACAAACTAAGTAAGGAAGATTATTCTTTTTTAGTTCATTTATAGCAAGAGTTGTTCTGGTCATTTGAGATAAAGAAACTAAACTTTCCATCATTCTCATTCCACCCCCAGCGCTAATACATATAAATGGAGTTTTATTTTCAATTGCATATTGAACACCGTACAAAAAAGCTTCACCTTCTGCAGCTGCCATTGATGCACCCAAGAAATCAAAGTCAGAAGCTACAGCAGTGACTTTAATATTGTTGATTGTTCCACAAACAACCATCATTCCGCAATTTAAACCAGTTTTTTTTCTGGCACTTTTTAATCTATCTTTATATGGCTTTGAGTCTGTCCAATTTAAAGGGTCATCCTTTGGTATGGGAGTTTTAAATATTTCATAATTATTTTTTCCAAACAAAATATCAAATCTTTGTTTTGGTTTTATTCTATGATGTTTATTACAATCTGGGCAAACCCAAAGATTATCCTCTAAATTTTTTTTAAGTATTGGTCCTTTACAACATGAAGTCCAGTCACTATTTGCAATATCTTCCTTAGTAGCTCTCTTATGTATTGCAGATTTAATCTTTTCACCTGCTTTTATTATTTTAGTAATCCAGTTCATTTTATTTCATTTCTTAATTTTCTAACAACATTAATAACATTTATGACAGTATTTTGTCTTTTTTTAATAGAATTTGTTATTTCTTTACAAATTGCACTCCCAACTACTAATCCATCAGCTTTTTTTAATGATTTTATTGTTTTTTTGGTGATTCCAAATCCTATAACAACATTTTTAGACTTATTTTGATTCTTAATTTTCTTGTACTCTTTTAAAATTTTTTTAGGTGAAACTTTTAATTTACCTCCAGTGGTTGAAAGCATACTTATATAATAAATCATATCATGAGAATCTTTGATTATTCTTTTCAATCTTGTAGATGATGTTGTTGGGGAAACTAATTGAATAAAGTTAATTCCTCTTTTTTTACATTTTGAAGCAAATTTCCTATTTTCTGGATAAGGTAGATCAACTACAATTAACCCATCAACTTTCGCATTTTTGCATTTATCTAAAAATTTATTTTCGTCAAACTGAAAAATCATGTTGTAATAACCCATCAAAATAATCGGTTTAGATTTTTTAAATTTTTTAAAATCTTTTGCTATAGAAAAAACATCATTAATTTTAATCCCATTCTTTATTGCTCTATAAGCACTTGTTTGGATTTGGCCTCCGTCAGCAATAGGAGTGTTATGTGGAAATCCTAGTTCACAAATATCTGCATAATTAGAAATTGATTTGAGAATTTCTAATGATTTCTTTTTAGTATTGTCACCAGCAACAGTATAAGTAAGTAAAGCAGGTCTGTTTTCTTTTTTTGCATTTTGAAATGCTTGATTTAATAAAGAATTCATTTTCTTTTACCTAATCTTTCTTTCAAAATATCCCTGTCTTTTTTTGCATCACCACATGAGTTCACAATTATGATGGTATCCTTACTTAGCTTGGGGGCAATTTTAATAGCTTCCGCAAATGCATGGCTTGGCTCAAGACTAGGATTTAAATTTTCATATTTAGTAACCATGACATGTGCATTAAGAGCCTCTTCATCCGTTGCATAAGTATATCTAGCTCTTTTAGAATCTTTTAAAAAACAATGAATAGGGCTTACTCCAGGATAATCTAACCCAGCGCTAATAGACTCAGTATCATTTATTTGCCCTTCATTATTTTGGCAAAGATAAGATGCTGCTCCATGTAGAATTCCAATTTTAGCATTTCTACTTAATGGTGCTGCATGAAGTTTAGAATTTTTTGGTCCACCAGCTTCAACACCAATTAATTCAATTTGGCTTTTTTTATAATCAATAAATTCGCTCCAAAAACCGTAGGCAGAGCTACCTCCACCAACACAATTTATTAATTTTATTTTCTTAGGAATTTTTTTAAATTGCGATTTTAATTGAAGTTTTAATTCTCTAGAGATTTGTGCAGTACTCCACCCACATATCTTAACAAATATATTTGGACCCACAGTGCTACCTACGCACATATGAGTATTATTACAATTAGATACCCAATATCTCATACATTCACTTACAGCATCAACTAGCGTTTGACTGCCTGAATAAACTGGAACTATTTCAGCTCCATTTTTTCTCATTGCATCACAGTTAGGTTTTTGTCTTTTAATATCTTTTGCACCCATAAATATTTTACATTTTAGGCCAAATTTTTTAGCAGCCATGCTCAGCATTTTGCCCGCATAACCGGCACCTGTATCACCTATGATATATTTTTTACCCATTGTTTTACAGATTAGAGCGTGGACAGTTGCATTATATATTTTGTGTGCACCTCCATTTGCTTCTGATACAACTTTTGCCCAAATTTGAGCACCCCCTAAATGATTTGTTAGATTCTCAAGTTTTATAAACGAAGTAGGACTTCCGACATAATTTTTGAAATAAAAATCTCTTTTTTTTAAAAATTTTTTATTTTTTCTCAGTTTTTTAAATTGATTTGTTAAATCTTCTACAGGTTTTTTTAAAGTTTCAGGAATAAAGCTTCCTCCAAATTTACCACCCCAAAAGCCTTGCTGATCATGTTGGTCAATTAATGGAATCCCTCTTTTAAGTCTCATTTTGTACCTGTTTTATTTTATTTAAAAATATATCTATTTTGGATTTATCTTTTACCCCAGAAGTTTCAAGACCCCCAGATATATCTATAATATCTGCTATTTTTTTATAATTTTCAAGATCATCATTTATTTGTATGTTGCCTGCTATCATTAATGGCTTATTGACTTTGATATTTTCAATAAGCTCATGATCAAAAGTCATACTTTTCTCATAACCCTTGCTATCAAACAAATAAATATCAGTAACCTCAGAAAATAAGTGATATTTTTTAACATCATTTTCATTTTTTATAGTTAAGGCAGTAATAATTTTTTTATTATATTTTTTTTTAATTATTTTTATTTCCTCGGGTGAGCAATCATAAATTTGATAATAATCAAATGGAAGTAGCTTAATTTTTTCTAAAATATCTTGATTAGGTTTAACAAGAACTGCCACAAATTTTGATTTTTTTTTATCTAATTTTAATAGCTTATTCAGTTTATCAACATCAACAAATCTTGGACTTTTTTTATAGTTGCAGATGAAACCAATAAATTGAGGTGGGCAGGGATGATTAATTATAAAATTAAGAGTCTCATGATCTGAAATACCACAGATTTTGGATCCCTTGATCATTTATTTAAGTGATCAATTAATCTTTGAATATTTTTTTTAATATTTCCTCTAATAAGAGATCTCCCTATTACAATTCCAGATACTTTATTTTTAAAAGCATCATTTGGAGTCATTACTCTCAACTGATCATTAGCTTTATCACCAGGCAACCTTATTCCTGGAGTTACTATAAACAAGTTTTTATATTTTTTTTTAATTATTTTTGCCTCTTGTGCAGAGCAAACAACACCATCACAACCTGATTTTTTTATTAGACCGACTTGTCTTAAAACTAATTGTTTTACAGATTTCGTATAACCTATTTCTTTAAGTGATTTATTATTAAGACTTGTTAAAATTGTAACACCAAGTACTTTTAAATCTTTATTAATTGATTTAGCTTTTTTTTTAATAGCTTTTAACATTTCAAGCCCACCGTTCGTATGGACAGTAATAAATTTACAATTTTTTAAATCTTTTAAACTATCTACTGCTGATAATGCTGTTTGTGGTATATCATTAATTTTTAGATCTAGCCAAAAATCTTTTTTAAAATTTTCTAAAAATTTTCTTCCGTTTTTAGAGTAAAAAAATTGTATTCCAAATTTCGGTATAGTTTTGAGCTTGTTTGTCTGTGTTTGTTTTATAATTTTTTTTATTTCGCTTAAATTAGAAGTATCACAGGCAACAAAAATGTTTTTATGTTTCATCGTTTAATTTTTTAAACAAGTCTTTTGACATTTTAAAGTGAATTGTTTTTTTTTCTGGAGTATTAACTTTTTCACCTGTTTTTGGGTTCCTAGAAATCCTAGGTTTTTGAGTTTTAGTTGAAAATACTCCAAATCCTCTTAATTCTACCCTGTCACCTTTTTTAAGAGTATTCTTAATTTCTTTCAAAATAATATTTGTGAATTTTTCAAGATCTTTTTTTAAAAAATTTGGATAGTTTTTTGATAGGTCTTTTAAAAGTTTAGATTTTACAACTGCCAATTTTACTACTTAGTTTCTAATTTTACTTGTCTTTCTTTTTTAAATCCTCTGATAATGATGAAAAGGGTAAATTCTTTCCAGATCCTTCAGTGCCATATTTTTCTAAAGCTTCTTTTTTCTCAATTTCCTCTAAAAGTTTTATACTTAATCCTACTTTTCTCTTATTCAGATCTAAATCAGATATTGCACAATCGATACTTTCACCTCCTGTAAACCTTGAAGGTCTTGCATCAGCAGCATTAATTGCTATTTGAGATTTTTTTATTAAAAAATCCATTTCACATCCTATTGGTCTTACAACTAAACCTTTATTATCGATCGAAATAATTTTTGTTGTAATTGTTTGATTTATTTTTTTATCTCCAAACCAATCAAGTGGATCACTTTGGGTTTGTTTTAGGCCAACTCTAACTTTTTGTTCAGAAACTTTTATTTCTAGTATTTTTACTTTAATTTTATCACCTTTTTTATATTTTTTTAATTCATCTTCACCATTATTTAAATATGTTAAATCATTACAATGAAGGAATGCATCTATTTCTAAATCTTCAATGTTAACAAATAGTGAGTACTCATTTTTATTAACAACTTTACCCTCAACAACAGTGCCTACTGGGAATTTCTTTTCAAATACATCAAAAGGATTATCTTTAGTTAATCGATGCGAAATTGCTACTCTTCGTTTTTCTTTATCAATTTCAGTTATTACACAATCTATTTCATCACCAACCTTAAATAATTTTTTAGCTGTAACATTTTTTTTTGTCCAACTTAACTCACTACTATGTAAAAGTGTTGTTAGTCCAGGCTCTAATTCACAAAATGCTCCAAAGTCCATAATCTTTACTACTTTAACTTTGTAAATTTTTTTTAATTCGTAATTTTCAATATGTTCAAATGGGTCTGGAGAAAGTTGTTTTACAGAACAACCAACTTGTAATTTTTCTTTATCAACAGAAATTACTTTCAAATCATGTTTTTCGCCTATATTAAATACTTCATCAGGATGATTAACCCTTGAGTAAGAAATTTCTTGTAAGTGAACCAATACATCTAGTTCTCCATTGACATTAAAAAAACAACCAAAAGAACTATAACCTTTAACCTCTGCTCCTTTAATGATATCACCAACTTTATATTTTTCTATTATCTTGGCTTTATCTTCTTTTTTAAATGAAGAAATTATTTCTCTTCGAGAAACGCAACAGTTGCCACGAATTTTATCGAGCTTTATTACTGCAAACTTTTGAGGCTCATTCATTAAATGACTAATGTCTTTTAATGGTTTATCGCTAATTTGTGATCCTGGCAAAAACATTAATGAACCAGTATCGATATGCTCGACGATAGCACCTCCTTTACATTTTGATGTAATTTTTCCCATAATAGGTTCATTTTTTTCATAAGCTTCAACAAGCTTATCCCAACCCTTAATTTTCTGTGCTTTACTAGCAGATACTAAAACTTCTCCGTTTTTATCCTCAATTCTTTCAAGAAGAACTGGAATTTTTTCACCAATCTTAATTTTATCATTCCAGCCCATACTTTTTAATTCATTAATATCTAAAACCGGTTCACTTTTTAATCCTTCAATAAATAAAAAAACAAACTTTTCAGTTATTTTATTAATTTTACCTTCAATAACTTTACCTTCTTCAATTTTAGTTTTTGAAAGTTGACTGTTTAAGAGCTGTTCGAATTCTTTTGATGCTGTGCTTGATAAATCTTTATAAATTTCCATTAATTGTTCAGTTGTTTATCCATTATTTGTTTAATTTTTAAAAAACATGATCTTTTAGTTAAATTTGTAGTATTAATCAAGATTGAATCTTTTGTTTTCTTCAAAGGTGAGATTTTTCTATTATAGTCGTTTTTATCCCGTATTTTGATGCTTTTTAGCACCTCTTTGTACGTTATTCTTTTGTTGAGTAATTTTAGCTCTTTATATCTCCTTAAGGCTCTAGTTTTAATATTTGCAGTAATAAAAAATTTGAACATAGCGTTTTTCATGATAACACTAGTAATATCTCTTCCATCTAGAATACTACCACTAAATTTTTTTGAAGGTCGGTAGGCACATTTAATTTGAAAATTATGTACAATTTTTCTAATTTTTTTATCTTTAGCTACTATAGATGCTTCTATAGCAACTTTATTAGACAATAAAACTTTACTTTGTAAATTATGAATTTTTAATTTTCTAATTTTTTTTTTAACTAAATTATAATTAAACTCTTTTTTATTTTTAATTTTTAAATTTCCAATAAATCTATATATTTTGCCAGTATCAAGATAAAGTAAATTATAATGTTTTGCGATTAATTTTGCTTGAGTTCCCGCACCAGCTGCAGCAGGAGAATCTATTGCAACCTGAATAAATTTACTCATTTAATTTTTGCTCCTAAAGTTTTTAATATTTCTAAATATTTTGGAAAAGAAGTTTTAAAGCAAGAAGCATCATGAATTTTCCACTTGCCACCTAAAGTGAGAGCTGCAATAGTTGAAAGCATAAATATCCTATGGTCCTTTAAAAATTTTTTAATTTCAAATGATTTTTTAATCTTTAAATTTGGATTTCCCCAAATTTTTAAACCATTATTATTTATTTTTTTTACTTTAATATTCATCATCTTTAAGATTTTTATACCCCAATCTAATCTTTTAGATTCCTTTTTGTTTAATTCAGAGAGATTTTTAAAAGTACTAATTCCCCTACACATACTTGCAACTAAAAAAATTAATAAGAATTCATCAATAGCAGAACTGTTAAATTTTGGATTGAGGTTTATTGCTTTCAACCTTTTGTTTGATTGTATAAATATATCAGCAGTAGGCTCACCTTTATAACTTTTTTTATTGAAAATCTTTATTTGAGCTCCCATCATATTCAGAATTTTAATTATTCCTGTTCTTGATGGATTGATATTTACATTTTTAATAGAGAGACTATTTTTATTAGATAGTAAAGTTAGAACTATAAAAAATGAAGCTGATGAAATATCACCTGGAATCTTGTAATTAAACCCTCTAAATTCATTCATTCCATCTATCTCAATAATATCAAAATTTTTTTTCTTTTCTAATTTGATTGGGATTTTTAAAACATTTTTAAACATTAATTCCGTATGAGTTCTAGACTGCACACATTTTAATTGAGTTTTTCCATTAGCTTTAAGAGCAGCAATCATTACTGCTGACTTACACTGAGCAGAGCCTAAATTTTCAGTGTATTTTATAGGTTTTAATAATTTTGGTCCCTTTACCCATATTGGAAGTTTTGATCTATTGTTTTTGAAATTAATACCGAAAGATTTAAGTGGTTTAATAATCCTGCTCATGTCTCTTCTTTTTAAAGATTTGTCACCAGTGATTTTTACCCAATAATTTGTATTAGATAACATCGAAGTTATTAATCTTGCAGAAGTACCTGAATTTCCTAAATTTAAAACTAAATTTTTTTTATAATTAAATCCATACAGACCTTTTCCAATCACTTCACAATAATCATTTTTAATTTTTATTTTAATTCCTAATTTTCTAATACTTTTGATGGCACTATCAACATCCTCAGATCTCAATAAATTTGATGCAACACTTCTGCCCTTGCTTAAAGAGGACAATAACACGAATCTAATACTAAGTGATTTATCACCATCAACATTTATTGATTTTTTTTTAAAATTTTCAATTTTATTTTTTATTAGTACGACCTTACTCACTGAATTTTTTATTTGAATTTAAAGTTGTCACCAAAGTAATATTTAGTTGCATTTTCATTTTTCATAAGTTCACTTGGTGTTCCTTCCGCAACAATTTTTGAGTTGGATAAAATTACAGCTTTGTCACATACCACCAAAAGATCTCTTGCCTGGTGATCAGTAATTAAAATTGATAAGTTATAATCAGACTGTAATTTAATAATAATTGTTTGAAGCATTTGAATAGTTTGAGGATCAAGAGCTGCCAAAGGCTCATCCATAAGTAGAATTTCAGGATCTCCCAATAGTGACATGCTTATTACAAGCCTTCTTTTCATGCCGCCACTTAAAAATTTTGCTTCAACTTTTCTAACTGCATCTAATTCAAATTTAAATATAAGCTCCTCCACTTTCATTTTACGAAGTTTTGGATCCTTAATTAATATTTCACCGACAGCATTTAAATTATCTTCAGTAGATAAATCTGAGAAGTACCCACCAATTTGTGGAACTAGTGAGATTTTAAATTTTTTTGTTCGAGTATAAACAGGATATTGAGTAATATCCTCACCATTAATAATTATATTACCAAAATTTGGTTTTATTACTCCAGTAATAAGATTCATTAATGAACTTTTTCCTGCTCCGTTTGGCCCCAATAAACCTATTACTTGACCTTTTGAAATGTCTAATGAAATATTATCTAAAATTAGATGGTTTTTTTTAAAAGACAAAGAAATTTTCCTTAAAGATATTAAGGGCTTACTATTCTTAATTTTCGTAATTCTGAATTTTTTAATTACTGACATTATTTAATTTCACTTGTAGCAACAACTTTTTTATATTCATTCATCATATATATCTTGATATTTTTTGTAATTAAATCAATTTCGAGAATATCTGCTGAGAGATTATATCCAGGTTTTTTGTAAACAATATTTCTAGACATTCGTACTAAGTTTTCGTCTTTTTTTATTGAATCTTGGATTTCTTTTTTAGTTCTCTCCAAAACTAAATAAAGTTCATCACCAGTTATTTTTTCTTTACCCCTTTCTACTATCACATTATTTATGAATGTTGTTTCAAAACTTTTGGTATTAAAATTTGCAAAATCTGATTTAATTGTAATTTTCACTCCATCTTGCAAGGTGATTTTGCCATTTACCTCTGTCAAAAACATTAATTCTGGGTTATCCATATAAATCTCGCCATAGTCAGCTAGCAAAAGATAAACATCACCTTTACTATTATTTGCAGTATAACTTATGTCTTTTATTATATTTTTATCACTTTGCTCAGAGTCACTTTTAGAAATTGTATCATCTTTTTTATTCAACTCAGACCCGATCTCATTTTTGATATAGTATTTTTTAAATACAAGATATGTCAAAACTATTAAAAAAATTATTAAGACAACTTGAGTGATTGTTTTTTTACGCATTGTTAAGATATATCTGCGTCAATTAAATTATGAATGTGAAGAATTCCTATAGTTTTTTTTCTGTTTGATCTATTATGCACACATAAACTAGTAATTTTTTTTTCATTCATCAAACCAATCGCTTTTGCCGCAAGCATATCTTTATTAATACTAATAGGTTTTTTAGACATGAAAGATTTCACTAAAAGGTTTTTAAAATTTGGATTTTTTTGGATAGTTCTTTTGATATCTCCATCAGTAAATATACCAACTGTTTCTTTTTTTTTATTTCTAATAATTACTACACCTAATTTCTTTGAATTTATAAGTTTTATTGTTTTATCAATTGTCATATTTTCATTTATGAATGGAATTTTATTATCTCTCAGCATTAAATCTTCAACTGTTCTAAGTTTTTTTCCTAAATTTCCAGACGGATGAAATTTTTTAAAATCTAATTTACTAAATTTATTTTGGAACATTAAGGATATTGCAATAGCATCACCAATTGCAAGTTGAGCAGTTGTGCTTGAAGTTGGCACTATGCCATGTCCAGACTCTTTTACCTCTGGGATTAAAAGTTTAATGTTTGAATTTTTAAATAATACAGAATTTTTTTTTGACATTATTCCAATTAATTTAATTCTATTACGATTAGCATATTGGATTAGATTTCTTAATTCATCTGTATTGCCAGAATAACTTATAAGTATTAAAATATCTTTTTTTGATATTGAACCTAAGTCGCCATGTGAACTATTACTTGCCGAAATTGTAAATGAAGGCACACCAACTGAAGATAAAGTTGCAGAAATTTTTGAGGCTATCAAACCACTCTTTCCTACTCCACATAAAATAACTTTAGATTGACATTTGCTAATTACATTAATTGTTTCATTAAAAGAACTTCCTAGAGATTTTTTAACTTTTTTTAATGCTTGAATTTGTAATTCTATTACTTGTTTCCCAATTTTGATAAATTTTTTTTTCATTTTAAACTATATTAATGCGCCCAGATATCATCTTTAAATAGTGCAAGATCCAGGTTAACTCTTGTTTTTAAAAAATTTAAACATTCATTATATAATTCAATTCTATTCTCTCTTTTTAAAATTTTGCTTAATTCTTCATGAATTTTATGAAGATAAATTACATCATTTGCACAATATTTTAATTGTGCAGGCGATAATTCACCACCAAAATCCGAGCTTTGAAATTGTTTGCTAATATCAACGTTAACAAATTCTTTAATTAAATGTTTTAATGAATGAACGTCAGAGTAAGATCTGGCTAGCTTAGAGGCAATTTTGGTATCTAAAATATTATTTGTTTCAGTTTTTAAATAATATTTAATGTGTGCTATATCAGCTCTTCCATAGTGAAAGATTTTTGTAATTTTTTCATCAGCTAGCACTTTAATTAAATTTGGTGCCTCATATTTTGATCTATCCAATTGAATTACATGAGCATCAGAATTACCAGTTGAAATTTGAATTAAGCATAGAGGATCACGTCTAACATTTAAACCCATAAATTCTCCATCTACTGCAATTAAATTGCCTAATTTTAAATCATCTGGTAAATCACCTTTGTGAAGTTTAATATCAATATTCATTTTTAATTATATATATATGAAAGCAAAAAATTGTCTAATTTTTGGTGGAAGCGGTCAAATAGGCAGACAACTTATAAGAAAGTTAACCAAAAGTAACTACAGAGTGACTGTAGTGACACGAAATATTCACCAAAAGAGTTATGTAATAAAAACACAAGCAAATGCAGGGTATATAGATATAGTAGAGGCAAATATATTTGATGAAAAAAAGATTAGAAAGCTTTTTGAAAAAGCTGATATTTGTATAAATTTAATTGGAATTTTATTCGAGAAAAGAGGAGGAAACAGTTTTAAAAATATTCACTCCATTTTCCCCTCATTATTGGCTAAACTTTGTAAAGAGTATAAGCTTAAACATTTTATTCATATATCTGCCCTTGGTATTAATGAAGCAGTAGATTCAAAATATGCTATTTCAAAATTAGAAGGGGAAAAAAATATTATAGATAATTTTTCTCTAATAACAATATTGAGACCCTCGATCGTATATTCAATCGATGATAATTTTACAACAAGTTTTATGACTATTTTAAATAGACTTCCTTGTTTTCCACTTTATCATAATGGAAAAACAAAATTCATGCCAATTCATTGTTCGGATTTAACAGATATAATTTTCCATATAATATCTAATAGAATTTATTCAAATGTAGTAGAATGTGTCGGTCCAGAGACAATAACGTTTAGGGAAATTTTAGAGAAATTATTAAAACTTATTGATAAAAAAAGAATTTTATTTCCACTCCCTTTATTAATTGCAAATTTATCAGCTTCATTCTTTCAACTTTTACCAAAACCATTAATTACTAAGGATCAAATAAAACTTTTAAAATATGACAATATTACATCAGGTAAGTATAAAACAAACTCAGATTTAGGTATCCCTTCAAAAAAATTTTTTGATACCGAGGTTAAGAAATATAGTTATATGTGGAAAGAGGGAGGGCAGTTTTCTACAGAAAAGTATAAGAACAAAGAGACACCATAAAAATAAATTTTAATTAAGCAGACTTAATTTTTTTTTCGATAAATTCAGGAATTTCGTTCTTATCGATTGGTTCGTCCTTTTTATTTTTTGATTGATAACTGTAAAGAAGATGTAATTTGCAATAACTAAAATCTTTTAGTGAAGTTCTGCCACAAAAATAAAAATCCTTTTCATTAGGATGACCTATAGGATATTTACAATCATTGTCAGTTAACTCCTCTAATTGTTTTGGATTTTCAGGTTCAAAATCTTTATCTATAATTAAAGATTTAAATTTATTTCTTTTACTTAATCTATTTTTTGAATTTTTTTCATCAATTGTATTTTTAAAAGATTGATTAGACGTTGCTGTTCGTGTTTTTATTTTTGCTGACAGGTTAAGTCTATGAGCTTTTCCTATAACAGCATTTCTACTGATGCCACCTATTATCTCTGCTATTTGACTAGCAGTGCTTCCCTTGCCCCATAACTCTTTTAATTTATTAACCTTTTCTTCTGTCCAGCTCATTTTGACTACATATTGTGTTAAACATTTATAATAATACAATATAGTGATACTTGTTTTTTTTAAACAAGTAATAAATTACAGTTATCAACAATAAATTAGAAAAATATTTTATTAGATATACAATCCTAGCTTGTATTTAATTTTTTTGTTTATACAAAGATTTTAGTTAATAAGAGATATGAGTTATTTAGCAAAAAATTATAATAGAAAAAAAATTTCCTTTAAATTCGGAAAAGGAAGCTACCTTTATTCTACTGATGGGAAAAAATATTTAGATTTTGTTAGTGGGATTGCGGTTAATTCTTTAGGACATGCTCATCCAAAATTGGTAAAAACTATCAAAGATCAATCAAAGAAACTTTGGCACGTGTCTAATGCTTTTCAAATTCCAGAGGGAGAAAAATTAGCTAAAAAATTGTGTAAAAAAACATTTGCTGATTATGTAATGTTTCAAAATAGTGGTGCTGAAGCAACAGAAGCTGCTATTAAAGTAGCAAGAAGATACTTTTACTCAATTGGCAAACCCAAAAAAAATAGAATACTATGTATTAAGAATTCATTTCATGGAAGAACTATTGCAGCAATTTTTGCTAGTGGTAGTAAAAAAATGACAGAAGGATTTGGACCTAAAGTCCCAGGATTTGATCATTTTAGATTTGGTGATCATAAGTCTTTAAAGAAAAAGATAACAAAAAATACAGCAGCTATAATGGTTGAAACAATTATGGGAGAAGGTGGAATTAAAGAAATACCAGATTGGTGTTTAAAAGATTTGAGAAAATTATGTAATGAAAAAAAAATATTACTTATTTTAGATGAAGTACAATGTGGAATTTCTCGATCAGGTGATTTTTTTGCTTTTGAAAAATCTAAAGTAAAACCAGATATAGTCCCAATTGCAAAAGGAATTGGAGGTGGATTTCCCATTGGTGCAGTCCTAATGAATAAAAAAGTTGCTAAAGGAATGACACCAGGAACTCATGGTTCTACTTTTGGAGGAAATACTTTGGCTATGGCAGTTGGAAATACTGTGATGGATATCGTTTCTAATAAGAAATTTCTCAAAAATATAAAGAATTTATCAAAATATTTCCTTTCAAGTTTAAATAAGCTAAAGGAAAAATATCCTCATATTATAAAAGAAATTAGAGGAAGAGGTTTGTTAATAGGTATACAGCTTCATAAAGACCAAACAAAGTTTATAAAAAGATTAATGGATAATAAACTTTTGACCATTCGTGCAGCTGAAAATGTTGTTCGTATTTTGCCTCCTTTAAACGTAAAAAAAAATGAGATCTATCAGGCTTTAAAAATAATTAATAAAGTTTGTTTAGAATCAAAGTAAAATGAAACATTTTATAAATTTAAAAGATATTCCATCTAAAGATCTTAGAAAAATTATTACTGATGCCCAAAAAAGAAAAAATGCAAGAAAAAAACTTAATAACCTTGAAGTTGATAAAGAAGCTCCCTTGAAAGGAAAATTATTAATACAAATGTTTGAAAAATCAAGCTTAAGAACTAGATTAAGTTTTTATTTGGCAATCAAACAACTTGGTGGTAGTGCGCTGACACTAAGACCAGATGAGTTGCATTTATCCAAAGGTGGTGAGAGCATTGAGGATACAGCAAAAATTCTCTCTAATTTTGGTAATGCTTTTATGCTTCGAACAGATAGTGATAAAAAATTAGAAGAATTTAAGAAATATTTATCTATACCAATTATTAATGGATTGAGTCCAAGTTCTCATGCAACTCAAATTTTATCTGATGTTTTCACAGTTGAAGAAATTAAAAAAAAACCAATATCAAAGTTAAATATTACTTGGATTGGAGATTCTAATAATGTTTTAAATTCATTAATAGCTGCATCAATTAAGTTTTCTTTTAAGTTAAATATTGGCTGTCCAAAGAATTACCAACCTAATAAAAAAATTATTAGATACATCAAAAGGAATAGAAATAAAATTTTTATTTATGATGATCCAAAAAAAGCTGCAACAGGTGCTGATGTAGTTTTTTCAGATAAAGTAATATCAATGAATGATAAAGGAAACAAAATTAAAAAATTAAAAAGTTTTAAAAAGTTTAAAATTGATAGAAAATTAATGAGTTTTGCAAAAAAAGATTCTATTTTTCTTCACTGCTTACCAAGAGGAAATGAAGTTGATGAAAAAGTATTTTCAAGTAAGCAATCTAAAGTTTGGCAACAGGCTTTAAATAGAATTCATGTGCAAAAGTCCATATTACTTTATTGTTTTGGAAAACTAAGGTAATGGTTGAGGACTATCTGAATTTTGGTTTAAATATTTAATTATTGATGCTCTATCCTCTTCTTTTCTGAGACCTGCATAAGCCATCTTAGTGCCTTTAATCCATTTTGCTGGTTTTAGTAAAAAGCCATTAAGTTCCTCAAATGTCCAAGATTTTTCATAACCAGCCAAAGCTTTTGAATATTTATAATCACTTACTCCACCAACCTGTCTACCAACAACATTGTACAGTGCAGGACCAATTTTATTTTTTCCATCCTTAACTATTGAATGACATGCAGCACATTTTTTAAAAATTTTTTCTCCACTAGTTACATCGCCCATTGCCATTAGAGCGGCGATATCAACTTTTTCATCAGCAACTTCTACTTCAGTACCAGAGATGCTAGCAACTTTCTCAACTTCGATGGCATATCCTGGGGTTTTAGGTTTTTCTACGTAAAATATAATATTTGAAATTTTACCAATTCCAATAATAAGGAGAGCGACCATTAAAACAGCAGCAATTATCTTATTTAGTTCAAAAGAATCCATTTTATTAAAATTTAAATTGAACGTATAACATTATAAATAAAAAATTGCTTATATTTTAATGTACAATTTTGCCTCTGTTTATAATCTAATTCTTAATAAAAAAAAGAATGAAAACATTAGTCATAATTCCATCTAGGTTATCGGCATCTAGGCTGCCAGGAAAGCCTTTGCTTAAGATTAATGGTTTATCCATTATTTCCCATGTATTTAAAAAAGCTTTAAAGGCTAATATCGGAGAAGTATTTGTGGCAACCGAAGATAAAGAAATAATGGATGATGTTCATAGTAATGGAGGTCAAGCAATCATGACAGGTAATAATCACAAAACTGGAACTGATAGAATATTTGAGGCTATAAATAAGCTCAGAAAATTTGATATCGACCTAGTTATGAACCTTCAAGGAGACGAACCTTTAATGGATATTGATGATATTAGAAAACTTCATACACAAATGATAAAAACAAAATCTAATTTGGGTACATTGGCCTCTAATATTTTAGATAAAAATTTACATCAAAACGAAAATATAGTTAAAGTTATTACAAAAGAAAATTTAAACAAATCAGAATTTCCTGAAGCGATTAATTTTATAAGAAAATCGGTCGATACTAAAAAAAATATTTATCATCATCTTGGAATTTATTGTTATCAACTAAAGACTCTAGAAAATTTTGTTTCGTTGAGTCAGTCACAAAATGAAATTAAATATAGACTTGAACAGTTAAGAGCACTGGATAGCAATATAAAAATCAATGTTGCACTTGCTAAATCATCTCCGATTGGAGTAGATACAAAAGAGGATTTTGTAGCTATAAAAAAAATAATGGAATATAAGTCCTAATGAGTAAAATTTATTTTCAAGGAACATTCGGAGCATATTCTCATTTAGCTGCGCTATCAATTGAACCTAAAGCAGAAATCATTCCATGCAAAACTTTTGATGAATGTTTTTTAAAAGCTGTTAAAGATTCAAACTCTAAAATTATTATTCCAGAGTCAAATAGAATTACAGGAAACATAGGAATTGAATATTTAATATTTCAATATAGATTAAATATTTATGCAGAATATTTCCAAAAAATTGAACACAATCTATTAGCTCACCATGGAGCTAAACTTTCTGAAATAAAGGATATTTATTCCCATGGTCAAGCATTATCTCAATGTTCTAAGTTTATTAAATCTAATAATTTTATTGAACATGTAAGAGCGGACACAGCGGGATCAGCAGAAATGATTTCAAAAAATCCAGACAAGACCAAAGCTGCGATTGCGTCATCTTTGAGTGCAAAAACTTACAACTTGCAAATTATTAAAAAAAATATTGAAAATGAGAAGGGTAATCTCACAAGGTTTTTAATAATGGGGAAAGATATTTTTCAACCTGACTTTACTAACAAGAAATATATTACATCTTTTTTGTTTAAATTAAAAAGTAAACCTGCTGCACTATATCAATCGTTAGGTGGCTTTGCCATTAATGGAGTTAATTTAACAAAATTACAAAGTTATCCAGAAAAGAATTCTTTTGATTCTTTCTTTTTTTTATGTGACCTCGATGGACATATAGAAGATCCTAAAGTTCAAAAATCTCTTGAAGAATTAGGATTGCACTGCCAGGATTTTCACGTCCTAGGTGTTTTTGAAGCTGACAAACAAAGAGATAAATAATTTTTAATCTTTTCTTGTGGATTAGAAATCATTACTGCTATAATAGTTTTGGAGGCTAGAGGTGGGTGCTGCTTGAACCCGACCAGATCTTAACGGAAGCAGTCGTAAAGACAGTTACTCAGGTTCTAGTCTCCTAGGAAAAATAATGAATAAAAACTCAAAAGTTTTAGCACTAAAATATAGACCATCAAACTTTGATGAATTGATAGGTCAAAATTTAATTGCAGAAACAATTATAAATTCAATTAAAGTAAATAAAACGCCAAATGCATATTTATTTACTGGCATACGTGGTGTTGGAAAAACAACAATTGCTAGGATAGTTGCTAAATCATTAAACTGTTTAAGAGGTGTTGATAAATTATGTAGTGATAAATTATGTGATAATTGTGAAGCCATCTCAAATTCAAGTCATATTGACGTTTTAGAGATGGATGCAGCCAGCAAAACAGGAGTGGATGATGTTAGAGATTTAATAGAGTTTTCAAGATATGGACCAACGTCATCAAAATATAAAATATTTATTGTCGATGAAGTTCACATGTTAAGCAAGCAAGCTTTTAACGCATTACTTAAAACACTAGAAGAACCACCTCAATACGAAAATGGAGGAAGTCTAAAATTTATATTTGCAACAACAGAAATCAAAAAAATACCAATCACTGTCGTTTCAAGGTGTCAAAGATTTGATTTATCTAGAATTAAATCATCAGAATTATTTAAATTTTTAAAAGATATAAAAGAAAAAGAAGGCGGGAAAGTATCTGATGAGGCTTTAAAGCTAATAGTTAAAATATCTGAAGGGTCTGTGAGAGATGCACTATCTTTATTGGATAGGGGATTATTAACTTTAGATAATAATAAGGAATTGGACTTAAAAACTGCTCAAGAAATTTTTGGATATTTTGACAAATCCTCACTAATTAACTTTTTTGAACTAATTTTAAAAGGCGAAGAAAAAAAAGTAATAGAGATTTATAGAAAAATTTATGATCAAGGTGTAGAGCCAAAAGTTTTCATAAACGATTTTTTAGAATTAATCTACTATTTTAAGAATATCAATTCATTAACTTTGGAGAGTACAAATTTTTCATTAAACGATGACGAATTTTCTAGAATTAAAGAATTATCCAATCAAGTAGATGATCAAGTCTTAATATTATTCTGGCAATTTACAATTAAGACTCTTGAGGAATTAGATATTGTTTCAAATCAAAATTTGTCGATTGAAATGTTTTTAATGAGATTACTTTATCTCATCTCATCTAAACCTAAAAAAAATATTGAAAATGATAATCCAAACGTGAAATCTGAGGAAAAAAATAATTTATCTGAATTTAAAAAAGAAGCTGTAAATCAAATTAAAAATGTTACACAAGAAAAAAAAATTAAAGTTGAACCACAATCGAATATTAAGGCAGAAGAAAATACTTCAATTAACTCATTTGATAAACTTTTAGAAGTTTGTGCAACAAACAAGGAAATGAAACTTAAATATGAATTAGAGAAAAATGTAAATCTTGTTAGTTTTGAGAAAAACAGAATAGAAATATCTTTTAATGATAATTTAGACAAAAATTTTGTTAAAGATTTGTCTCTTAAATTATTTGAGTGGACGAAAGAAAGATGGATTATCACTTTAAGTAAAGCAAAAGGTAAAATTTCAATCAAAGAGAAAATTTTAAATGATAAAAAAGATCTTATAAAAAAAGCAATGGACTCGCAATTATATAAAAATGTTGTGGAAAAGTTTCCAGATGCAAATTTACTTGATATAGAATCAAAAAAAAAACATAAAGAATAGATGACAGATTTTAATAAAATACTAGACAAAGCAAAAGAGCTTGAAGCTAAAATGAAAGAAAGCCAACAGAATATAAAAAAAATAAGAGTCGAAGGAATATCTGGCTCAAATTCAGTTAAGGTAATTTTAGATGGAGAAGGTGAAATGCAAAAAATTGAGATTTCAGACGAAATTCTAAAAGAAGAAAAATCTATTATTGAAGATTTAATCGTAGCAGCACACAATAATGCAAAATCTCAAATCAAAACCAAAACATCAGAGGAAATTTCAAAAGCTACAGGTGGGCTTGGGATTCCGGGGTTTAAGTGGCCACTTTAGATAATGCAAAATATAAATGAGATTGAGGATTTAATAAGATTAATTTCTAAACTTCCTGGTCTAGGTCCAAAATCTGCTAAAAGAATTGTTCTTAAATTGATAAATAACAGAGACGAACTTGTTAAACCGATGGCAAATTCTTTAGTTCAAGTATATAAAAATGTCAAAAGATGTAATTCATGTGGTTCTTTGAAATCAATTTCCAACGGATGCAATAACTGTGAAAACACTAAAGAAAATTTTAATAAAATTTGTGTTGTTGAAGATATAGCAGACCAATGGTCCATTGAAAATTCTAATATATTTAAGGGGTATTTTCATATATTAGGTGGCACAATATCTTCGGTTGGTCAAAGAAAAGAAGATTTGCTTATAAATTCTTTAATAGAAAGAGTAAATAGAGATGATATTGAGGAGGTAATTTTGGCAACCAGTGCTACGGTTGAGGGGCAAACAACCGCATATTATATCCAAGATAGTCTTAAGAATTCTAAAGTAAAAGTAACTAAATTGGCTCAAGGACTTCCTGTGGGTGGAGAAATAGAAAGTTTAGATGATGGTACCTTATTTTCTGCATTCAAAAACAGGTCTAAATTAAATTCTAACTCTGATTAATTTTTTTTTTTAATCGATTTAAATGTAAAAGGGGCTCAGTATAGCCAGATGGTTGATCTTTACCCTTGAAAATTAAATCGCATGCTGTTTTAAAGGCAAGAGACCTTTCGTAATCATCACTCATTTTAATATAATTTTTATCATTTATGTTTTGCTCATCTACAATTTTTGCCATTTCTTTCATTATTTCTGTTACTTGCATTTTTGTGGTTATTCCATGATGAATCCAGTTTGCAATGTGCTGGGACGAAATTCTCAAGGTTGCTCTATCTTCCATTAGGCCAACATTATTTATATCGGGAACTTTGGAACAACCAACTCCTTGATCTATCCACCGCACAACGTACCCAAGCAGAGTCTGTGCAGAATTCGATATCTCTGAATTAATTTCATCAACTGACCAATTCGGCCTATCGGCTGTAGGAATATTTAAAAGATCGTCTAATTTAGCTTTATCCCTATTAATAATTTTTCTTTGTTCCTCAAATATATTAATTTGATGATAATGCAGTGCATGCAATGAAGCTGCAGTTGGTGAAGGGACCCAAGCACAATTAGCTCCAGCTTTTAAATGACTTATCTTATCGCTCATCATTTCTTTCATCTTATCCGGCATTGCCCACATACCTTTTCCAATTTGGGCTTTACCAGAAAAACCACATCTAAGACCAATATCAACATTATTATTCTCATAAGCAGATATCCATTTCGACGATTTCATATCTCCCTTTTTAATCATTGGTCCTGCTTCCATAGAAGTATGCATTTCATCACCAGTTCTATCCAAAAAGCCAGTATTAATAAAAAAAACTCTATTTTTGAGTGATCTTATGCATTCTTTTAAATTTGCAGATGTTCTTCTTTCCTCATCCATTATACCAATTTTACATGTGTATTTTTCAAGACCTAATAATTCCTCAACTTTTGAAAAAATTAAATCCGTAAATGCAGTTTCTTCTGGACCATGCATCTTTGGTTTGACTATATAAACTGAACCTTTTCTTGAATTTTTTTTTCTTTTTAAATCATGGAGAGCTGCTGCTGTTGTTATAAATGCATCCATAATACCCTCAGGGATTTCACTTCCATCTTTTAGAATAATTGATGGATTAGTCATTAGGTGCCCTACATTTCTTATTAAAAGCAGGCTTCTTCCATGTAACTTTAAACCTTTGCCATCTTTTGAAATATAACTTCTGTCAGGATTTAATTTCCTCTCTAATTTTTTACCATTTTTTTCAAATTGAATTTTTAAATCTCCTTTCATTAATCCAAGCCAATTTTTGTAACAAACAACTTTATCTTCAGCATCAACTGCTGCAACGCTATCTTCATTATCACATATAGTTGAAATTGCTGACTCAGCAATTACATCACTTATGCCTGCAATGTCATGTGCAGCACTAAAAGCTTTAGGGTTAATAATTATTTCAAAATGTAATTGATTATTTTTAATAATTATAGCACTAGGTTTATTAGCATCTCCTCTATGTCCTACAAATTTATTTTTGTCTTTTAAACTATACTCATAGTCATCCTTTAAAATTACTAAGTCTTTATTTACAACTTTTAGACCTGCAATATTTTTCCAACTTGTCCCTTCCAAAGGAATATAATTGTCAAAAAACTCCCTGACATATTTTATTACTTCTTGTCCTCGGAGTGGGTCATATCTTTCACTTCCACCTTCATCTGATTCTATAATATTGGTCCCGTATAAACTATCATATAAACTTACCCACCTTGCATTAGCTGCATTAAGTGTATATCGTGCGTTCATAATTGGCACAACTAATTGTGGGCCAGCAATTTGAGCTATTTCATTATCTACATTTTCAGTTTGTATTTTAAAATCTGGACCTTCATCTTTTAAGTATCCAATTTTTTTTAAAAATTTTTTATATTCGTCGATATTAATTTTATTTCCTTTATTCTGAATATGCCAATCATCAATTTTTTTTTGCATATCATCTCTAATTTGAATTAGTTCCTTATTTCTGGGGGTTAATTCATGAACTACTTTATCAAAGCCTGCCCAGAAGTCTTTTGGATCAATATTTATGTCATTCAATAATTCATCATTAACAAAAGATAGTAACTTTTGAGAGACTTTTAAGTTGTTGATACTTTGATATTTCGACATAAGAAATTTTAAAACTCCAATAAAATTAAGTCAATTAATTAATAGAAGCATTGACATTTTGCTGTCATTTTTCGTGCTTATGTATTAATTAATAAATTATGAAAAACTACCTTAATTTTGAAAACGATATTAAAAATTTAGAGAATGAAATTGAAAAATTAAAAGATCCTTATAATCAAAGTGGCCTCTCTGAGGTTGATACGCAAAAAATTTCAAATATTCAGTTAGAATTAGATAAAAAATTACAATTAATTTATTCTAATTTGGATCCATGGCAAACTACTATGGTTGCAAGACATGAGGATAGACCTAAATCAAAATTTTTTATTGATAATTTGTTTGATAGTTTTATTCCATTATCAGGAGACAGAAACTATGGAGAAGATAAATCAGTTTTGACTGGTTTTGCAAAATTTGAAAATCAATCAGTTTTGGTAATAGGGCAAGAAAAAGGTGAAGATCTTGATAGTAGAATTGAGAGAAATTTTGGAATGATGAGACCTGAGGGATATAGAAAAACAATTCGCCTTATGGAATTGGCTAATAAATTTAATATTCCAATTATTTCATTTATTGATACACCTGGAGCTTACCCAGGCGTTGGAGCAGAAGAGAGAGGACAAGCAGAAGCGATAGCTAAATCAATTGAATGTTGTATGCAATTAAAAGTTCCAACTTTAGCTTATATAATTGGTGAAGGAGGTTCTGGTGGAGCAATTGCATTAGCCTCTGCAAGCAAAGTCATAATGTTAGAAAATGCAATATATTCAGTAATATCTCCTGAAGGGTGTGCAACTATTTTATGGAGAGATCCAAAAAAAATGCTTGATGCTGCAAAGGCAATGAAACTTTCAGCAAAAGATTTATTGGAACTTCAAATTATAGATGAAATTATAAAAGAGCCTCTTGGCGGCGCACATAGGGACAAAGATATTATGCTACAAAATTTAAAAGAGTCGCTCTCAAAAAATTTGGAATTATTTAAAACTTTATCATCTGATGAAATTTACAATCAAAGAAAAAGCAAATTTTTAAAGATTGGAAGAAATAAAGGATTTATGAATAATTCAGAGGATTTGAGTTCTTTAAAACCTATTGAAAAAACCTTTAATCAAATTTTAGAAACTAATAAGATTTTTATTGGATCCTCAATTCTGGGACTAATTATTTTAGCATTTTTGATTTTTGTTCTATAAAGAACCACAGCACTTTTTATACTTTTTTCCTGATCCACAAAAACATGGTTCGTTTCTACTCATTTTTTTATTGATATATTTAGGATTTATCTTAGCAGGTTTTTTATCCTCTTTTTTATCATCTATAGACTGAACTACTTTAAGATTCATCAAAATTGTTATGTAATCCAATTTCAATTTATTAAGTAAATTTTCAAATAATTCAAAAGCTTCTTTTTTATATTCAATGAGAGGGTCTCTTTGACCGTACGATCGTAATCCAATAACTTGTCTTAATTGTTCCAAATATTGGATATGGGATTTCCAATTTAAGTCAATAGATTGTAAAAAAATTCTTTTTTCGATTTCTTGAGATTGATCCTCTCCTAAGAGTTTAATTCGATCATTTCTTACTTCTAAAAATTTTTTTATTATCTTATCTTTAATCTCATTATCATTATTAGATATAAGATTATTAAATGTAATCTCTTCAAAATTTTTACCTAAGATAAGCTTAATTTTATTTTCAAAAACCTTACTTTTTGGGTTTAATTTTTCCTTAACCTTTGTTTGAATTAAATCTTCAATAATTTCATTCAAAAAATCGTTTGAGTACTCAAAAATTTGACCGCTATTCATTGCTTCTTTTCTTTGTGAAAAAATCACGTGTCTTTGATCATTAAGAACATTATCAAATTTTATCAAAGTTTTTCTTATGTCAAAATTTCTTGCCTCAACCTTTTGCTGAGCTCTTTCTAATGCTTTATTAATCCAAGGGTGATCAATACTTTCTCCATCTTTGAGACCTAATTTTTCTAAAATATTATTCATAGACTCAGATCCAAAAATTCTCATTAAATCATCCTCAAGACTTACATAAAAAATTGAGCTCCCTTCATCCCCCTGACGTCCAGATCTACCTCTGGCCTGATTGTCTACTCTTCTAGACTCCATTCTCTCAGTCCCTATCACAAATAATCCACCAAGAGATTTTATTTTATCTTTATTGATTTTAAGTTTTTCATCTGGAATTGATCCTTTTTTTCCACCAAGTTGAATATCTACACCCCTTCCAGAAATACTTGTTGTTATAATTACAGACCCTTCTTTACCTGCATTAGCAATTATCTCAGCTTCATTTTCATGATTTTTTGCATTAAGAACTACATGTTTGATATTTTCTTTATCTAATAGTTTAGAATATATTTCAGATTTATTTATACTGGATGTAAACACTAAAACAGGTTGGCCTGATATATGACAATCATTAATTTTTTTAATAATAGTTCTATTTTTTTCTTTTTCTGTTCTAAAAATTTGATCGTTTAAATCATTTCTTATCATTTTTTTATTTGTTGGAATTATTACAACTGGGAGATTATAAATTTCAAAAAATTCCTCAGCCTCTGTTGCAGCAGTACCAGTACATCCTGCAATTTTTTTGTAAAGTTTGAAAAAATTTTGATAAGTAATTGATGCTAAAGTTTGATTTTCAGCCTGAACATCAATTTTTTCTTTTGCTTCCAATGCTTGGTGTAGGCCATCTCCAAACCTTCTTCCTTCCAAAATTCTTCCTGTCAATTCATCAATTATTTTTAAAGAATTATTTTGAATAATATAGTCTTTACCTTTTTCAAACAAATGGTTTGCTCTAAGAGCCTGATTTACATGATGAACTAAACTCAAGTTTTCTGGATCATAAAAATTATTATTCTTAAGTATTCCTGCTTTTGAAAAAATTTTTTCTACGTTGTTTATTCCATCATTTGTTAACAAAATATTCTTATCTTTTTCATCAATCTCATAATCACCATTGTTTAAATCTTTAATTAATTTATCAATTGCTAAATATTGATTTGTCTTATCTTCGGCTGCACCTGAAATTACTAAAGGTGTTCTTGCTTCATCAATTAAACAAGAGTCAATTTCATCAACTATAGAAAAAAAATGATCTCTTTGAACCATTTCATCTTGAGAATATTTCATATTATCTCTTAGATAATCAAAGCCAAGTTCACTGTTAGTTGCATAAGTTACATCACAATTGTAATTTTTTTTTCTTTCATAATCATTTTGATCATTATTTATAAAGCCAGAGGTGAGACCTAGAAAATTATATATTTTTCCCATTTCTTGAGAATCTCTTTTTGCTAAATAGTCATTCACAGTAACAATATGGACTCCTTTTTCCTCTAAAGCATTTAAATAAGCTGCAAGTGTAATTGTGAGGGTTTTACCCTCACCAGTTCGCATTTCAGCAATTTTTGCTTCGTGTAAAACTATTCCACCAATAATTTGAACATCAAAATGACGCTCTTTTCTTGTTCTCCTAGAGGCTTCTCTAACAAGCGCAAATGCATCAGGTAATATATCATCCAATTTTTTTCCATTTTTTAATATTTTTTTTAATTCCAAGGTTCTTTTGGGAAAGTCGGTGTCACTCAAATTTTTTGTAGTCTCCTCTAATTCGTTTATTTTTGATACAATTTTACTTATTCTATCAAGCTCGCGTTGATTACTGGACTTTATTAACTTAGAAAAAAAGCTTAAAGGATTTAACATTAGTTTTTGATATATTATTTACTTATAACCTTTAATATAATCATTAAATAATTATTTTAAACATTATGGGTATTAATTTAACTAATTTTTTGTCATCGAAATCAAAAAACAAGAGAATGACAGAATTCCAAGATTTAGATCATATTGATGGAGTGTCTATATCTACTGTAAGTGCTGATTTATATAAAGATCCTCGTGACGACCTTGTAATGTTTTATTTTAGAGATGGAGCTAATTTTGCCTCAGTTTATACTCAATCAAAAATAGTTTCTGAAAATATAAAATGGAATTTAAATCAAAAAATACAAAAAGTATTTTCCCTTGTGGTAAATACACGTAATGCCAATTGCTTTACAGGCAAACAAGGATACCGTAGCTTAGAAAAAATTGCAGAAAATATTTCAGAAAAATTAACTAAAAAACAGATTGAGGATGAGGATCAACCAAAAAAAATTAAACCTAGAGAAATTATTTTTGGATGTACAGGCACAATTGGTGAAATTTTCCCAGAAGAAAAAATAATTAATTCAGTCCCAGATCTAGTCAACAAAATCAAATATACACAAAATAAATATATCTGGATGAAAGCAGCTCTTGGAATAATGACAACAGATACTCAACCCAAGATGGCTATGGAAAAATGTTTTATTGGAAATTCTGAGATAAAGATATTTGGAGTTGCAAAAGGTTCAGGAATGATCCAGCCAAATATGGCCACGACTCTTGGATATTTATTCACTGACGCTAATATTCCAAATACTATATTAAAAAAACTTTTGAAAAAAAACATTGAAACCACATTTAATGCAATTAGCTGTGACAGTGATACAAGTACAAATGATATGGTTTCAATTTTTTCAACCGGTAAAGCAAATCATTCAAAAATAAATAATATTAATGATATTAAAATTAAAGAATTTGATGAAGCTATTAATAAAGTATTATTAAATTTAGCTAAAAGAGTTGTTGCAGATGGAGAAGGTGCATCCAAATTCATTACAATTAATTTGAATAATTGCAAAACAGAAATTGATGCAAAAAAAATTGCTTTTTCAATTGCAAACTCACCACTAGTAAAAACTGCAATTGCTGGTGAAGATCCTAATTGGGGTAGAATCATCATGGCAATTGGTAAAGCTGGGGTATCATTTAATATTGATAAATTATCAATAAAGTTAGGAAATATAAATATTATTCAAAATGGAAAATTAAATGTCAATTATAACGAAGATGAGACATCAACTTACATGAGAAATCATGATATTGAAATCAGTGTAAACATTTCTTCTGGATCAAAAAACTTTACAGCATATACAAT
>CABXRR010000003.1 GCA_902514695.1 uncultured Pelagibacteraceae bacterium | reverse complement strand
TTTACATCTCCTACTATTGCTAAATCTACTTTTATAATTTTATTAATAGATGATGGGTCTATATCAATATGAACTTTTTTTGATTTTGGTGAAAATTCATCAATCTTTCCAGTAATTCTATCATCAAACCTAGCACCAATATTTATTAATAAATCACAATCATGCATCGCATTATTTGCTTCATAAGTTCCATGCATTCCTAACATTCCTATAAATTGATTATCGTCACCAGGAAACGCTCCAAGACCTTGTAAAGTTGATGTGATTGGGAAACCAATTAATCTAACAAACTCTCTTAGAGAGTCGCTAGCCTTTGGTCCAGAGTTAATAACTCCACCACCAGTATAAATTACAGGTTTTTTGGATTTTGAAATTAAATCTATTAATTCATCAATTTCATTTTGAGTAAATTTATTATGAGATTTTTTATTATTCTTTTTATCTTTTTTTATTTTTAAGTATTTACTTTTAGCAAATTGAATATCTTTAGGTATATCAACAAGAACTGGGCCAGGTCTTCCAGTTGTAGCGACATGAAAAGCTTCATGCAAAACTTTTGATAAATCTTTTATATCCTTTACTAACCAATTATGTTTTGTACATGGTCTAGTTATACCTGTGGTATCACATTCTTGAAAAGCATCTGTTCCGATTAAGTGAGTTGGCACTTGCCCAGAAATACATACTAAAGGAACAGAGTCCATATAGGCATCAGTCAAAGCTGTTACAACGTTTGTGGCTCCTGGCCCTGAAGTTACTAAAACAACTCCTGGCTTACCAGATGATCTCGCATAACCTTCAGCTGCGTGACCTGCGCCTTGCTCATGTCGAACTAAAATATGTTTTATTGATAAATGATTTTTAAGTTCATCATATATTGGTAATACCGCTCCACCAGGATAACCAAAAATAAATTCTACGTCTTGATCCTCAAGACATTTAAATACTATTTCGGCCCCTGAATATAATTTAGACATTCAGCCAATCTAGCTGAAGTTGTGCTAATTGGTCAAGGCTAACTAAGTAATATCTAAATTTTTTTTATAAATTTTTTTAGCCCGTTTGGGTTTATTTTGTTCCAATCAATCATATGGCCCCTTCCCCATGTGCTTTGTCTTTTGGCATATTGCCTTGTCTTTACTGTGATTTTTTCAATAACTTCATTAATTTCAATTTTTTTTGCAATATAATCACTCACTTCATTGATACCTATAGCCTTATTAGCTGTTTTACCTTTGGGTACTTTAAGCTTCATGAATTTTTTAACTTCTTTAACAACTCCGTTTCTAATCATTTCTTTGGCTCTTATCTCAATTTTCTTTAATAAATCCTCTCTTGGGAAATCAATATAAATTTTATAAAAATCATTCCTTTCATATTTTGATTTTGTATTTTTAAACCAGGTATATATAGATTTTTTACTAAATACTTTTATTTCATAGGCTCTAATAGACCTATGAGTGTCTGAAGGATTTATTTGATTTTTCACCAAAGGATCTTTCTTTAATAATTCTTTAAAAAATTTTTTTGGTCCAAGTTTTTTATGTAATGATCTTATTTTTTCTCTAAATTTTACAGGAATATTTGGAATTCTTACTAAACCTTCAGTTAAAGCTTTAAAATAAAGTCCTGTTCCACCCACTAAAATAGGAATTTTTTTTCTTTTTTTTATATCTAAAATTTTTTTATTTACTAATTTTAACCATTCACCAGTAGAAAAATTTTTTTTTACACTTCGAAAACCATATAAATGATGTTTAATTTTTTGATAGTCTTTTTTAGAGGGTCTAGCAGACAAAATTTTTAACTCTTTATAAATTTGCATACTATCGGCATTTATAATTTCACCATTTATTTTTTTTGCTAATTGGACTGCGAAATGAGACTTACCTGAGGCTGTAGGTCCATAAATTAAAATAATTTTGGATTTAAAATCCATATTAATCTAACTTAATACCAATATACCTTCTTTGATTTTGACTATTAAAGATGACAAGTAATATAGTTTTTTGATTACTACTTAAAACTTTTTTTACAGCTGAATTTAAATCTTCAGCAGTTCTTATCTTTTTCTTTTGGGCTTCTAAAATAATACTATTTACATCAATTGAATTAATTAAAGGACTGTCTTTTTTAATCTTTGTTATTACAAGTCCAGTTGTTTGATTTGGTAGATTTCTTGTTTTGATATCTTCTTTACTTAATTCTCTTACTGATATTTTCAAACCTTCAATTACTAATTCTGTTTGTGGCTTTTCTTTCTCGGCAACTTTAAAATCTTCTGATGTTTCTAATCTTCCTAGGGTAATAGTTTTAATAATTTCTTTTTTATTTCTCCAAATTTTAACTTTAACTTTTTTTCCAACTTCAGTTCTTGCAACAATTATTGGAAGTTCCTTCATCTCTCTAATAACTTCTCCGTTAAATTCTAAAATGATATCACCTGCTTTGACTCCTGCTTTTTCTGATGGACTATTTTGAGCTACACTCGCAACCAATGCTCCTCTAGGTTTATCTAATTTTTCTATATCAGCTATTTCTTTTGTTACATCTTGAATTCTAACACCAAGCCATCCTCTTTTTGTTTCACCAAATTCAATGAGTTGATCAATTACAATTTTTGCACTATTAGATGGTATTGAAAAACCAATTCCAACATTTCCACTCCTACCTAAAATTGCAGTATTAATTCCAATAACATCACCATTCATATCAAATAATGGTCCACCTGAATTTCCAGAATTAATCGATGCATCTGTTTGAATATAATCTTCATACCTAGTTAAACCTATTGATCGGTTTCTTGCAGAAATTATTCCTGAAGTAACAGTCCCACCCAAACCAAATGGGTTACCTATTGCAATAACCCAATCACCAATTCTTGCTTTATCCGAATTCCCAAATTTTACTGGGGTAAATTTTTCTTCAGTCTCTATTTGTAAAACAGCAATATCAGATAATGGATCTGCTCCTATAACTTTTGCTTTAAATTTTTTTTCTCCATTTACTTGAACAACAATATCTTCTGCACCTTCAATTACATGATTGTTTGTTACTATAATTCCCTTTTCATCGATTATAAATCCTGAACCTAGAGCAGATGATTGTCTTTCTTGTGGTGTCCCAAATTCTTTAAACATATCTTCAAATGGTGAGCCTGGTGGAAATTGAAAGTTTGGAAATGGATTGCTTCTTGTAACAACTGTTTGTGTGGTTGAAATATTAACTACTGATGGCATAAGTTTTTCTGCTAAGTCAGCGAATGATCCTGGAATATTTTGTGATATTGAATTTACTGGAAAAGAAAAAGTGAATAAAATTGCAATTAAAAATATGTTAAATTTCTTCATTTTAATTTTTAGTATAATAAATTATTACAAATCCAATTATTGCAAAAGCTAACCCACCTACTCGGAGCTGATTTTCTTTTACCAATTCTAATTTTTTAAGCATATTTTTCATTTTTAATGGAAATATGGCATAGAGTATACCTTCAATAAACAAGAAAAGACCAAACGCAATGATCAGTTCTTTCATAATGGATTATTGGGATTTAGGCTTTATGTTTCCAAAAAATTTAAAAAACTCACTATCTGGAGATAAAATTAAAGACGTTTCTCCACCAATTAAAGCTTTTTCGTAAGCTTGCATAGCTCTATAAAAAGCAAAAAACTCAGGATCTTGTCCAAAGGCACTAGCAAAGATGTTGTTTCTTTTACCATCTCCCTCACCTTTCATTATCTCAGATTTCTTTTGAGCATCTGCTAATATTACTGTAACTTCTTTATCTGCTGTCGAGGTAATAGTTACAGCCATTTCTGCACCTCTTGCTCTAAACTCTTTTGCTTCTCTTTCCCTCTCAGTTTGCATTCTTCTAAAAATTGCATCACTGTTAGCTTGAGGAAGATCTGCTCTTTTAATCCTAACATCATTAATTTTAATACCAAAGTTTTCAGCTTCATTATTCACACCTTCTTGAATTAAAGCCATTTGCTTAGTTCTATCTTCTGATAAAAGGGTTTGAAGTTCTTGTTGACCTAAAACGTTTCTTATTCTTGAATTAATAATTGTGGCTAACCTTGATCTTGCAACTCTCTCATTTCCAACAGAAATATAAAATTTAAGAGGGTCTACGATTTGAAATCTTGCGAATGCATCTACAATTAATCTTTTTTGGTCTGATGCAATTACTTCCTCTGGTGGAGTATCTAAATTTAAAATTCTTTTATCTAAAAATACTACGTTTTGAATAAATGGAATTTTAAAATTCAACCCTGGTTTTGAAATTATTCTTTTGGGATCACCAAATTGAAGAACAATTGCTTGGTTTACCTCTTTTACAATAAAAATTGAAAAAAATGCTACAATACTAAGTGCAACCACTAATCCAGCTATAACTTTACCCATATTCATTTTAATTTACCGCTTTCTTTTTGCTTAATTCTGGTAATGGCAGGTAAGGCACTACGCCAGAGCCTGCATTTTTTTCAATTATTACTTTATCAATATCTGCTAAAACTTTTTCCATTGTCTCTAAATACATTCTTTCTTGAGTAACTGATTTTGCATTTTTGTATTCATTATAAATCGCTAAAAATCTACTAGCTTCACCCTCTGCTTTAGCAACTACCTCTTTTTTATAAGCTTCTGCTGCTTGTAAAATTTTTTGTGCTTCACCTCTTGCTCTTGGAATTACATCATTAGCATAAGCCTCTGCTTCATTTTTTGATCTTTCCATATCAGCTCTTGCTGCTTGAACATCCCTAAAAGCATCTATGACTTGATCTGGTGGGTCTGCTTTTTGGGTTTGTACTTGAGTGATTTGAATACCACTTGTGTATTCGTCTAATATTTTTTGAATAATTTCTTGAGTATCAGTCTCTATAAGTGATCTTCCCTCGGTTAGAATTGGTTGGATATCTGATCTTGCGATTACTTCTCTCATTGCAGTCTCAGCTGCTGCTTTTACAGTTCCTTCTGGGTCTTGAATTTTAAATAAAAAATTTCCAGCATCCTTAATTACCCAAAATACTGAAAAGTCTATATTTACAATATTCTCATCTCCAGTTAACATTAAACTCTCTTGGGGAACATCTGCTACACCACCCGATGAAGAAAAACCACTGTCTCTCTCAGATCTAAATCCAATATCAATTCTATTTACTTTGGTAACTTTAGGTGTAAGTACAGACTCTACTGGAAATGGTATATGATAATTTAATCCTGGTTGAGTAGTTTTTACAAATTTTCCAAATCTTAAAACAACACCCTGTTCATCTGGTAAAACTCTATAAAGACCACTTGCTAACCAAACAAAACCTAAAATGATTAAGACTAATATCGCTTGTTTTCCTCCAGACGAGCTACCACCTGGTAAAAATTTTTTAATTTTCTCTTGAAATTCTTTTATTATTTTATCAATATCTGGTGGGGTTGGTCCTCTTCCTGAACCATTACCTCCACTTCCTCCTCCGGGAGGTGTTCCCCAAGGACTTCCACCGCTTTGTCTAAAATCATCTGACATAGTGCAAATCTATATAATGTCTTTATGAAGAAAAACAAGGTAAGATCCTAATATGCCTAAGGAAAAACCAGAATTAAGTGACGCAATGCGGAAAAAATTGAGTGCAAAACCACCTGAAAAAAAGCCAATTAAAGGAACAAAATTTACCATAGCCATTTCAAGTGCTAAAGGAGGAGTTGGAAAATCAACTTTTGCAACCAACCTTGCTTTAGCTTTAAAGAAAATTGATTGTCGCGTTGGATTATTAGATGCTGATATATATGGACCTTCAATTCCAAAAATGTTTGGGATAAATGAAAAACCAAAAAGTGATGGCCAAAAATTAGAGCCAATTATTAAATATGGTATTCAATGTATGTCTATCGGTTTTTTAACTGATCAGCAAACACCAATGATTTGGCGTGGTCCTATGGTAACCAGTGCTATTAAAACTTTCACACAACAAGTAAATTGGAAAGATTTAGATTTCATAATTGTAGATATGCCTCCAGGAACAGGTGATACGCAATTAACTTTTTCTCAAAACATTAAAATGGATGGAGCAATAATTGTATCTACTCCCCAAGAAGTTGCTCTTTTAGATGTCAAAAGAGGAATTAAAATGTTTGATAAATTAGGAGTTAAAATATTAGGCTTAATTGATAACATGAGTTTTTTTATTGGAGATGATGGAAAAAAATATAAAATTTTTGGAGAAGGTGGGGTAAAAAAAACAGCAGAAGAATTTGGTAAAGATTTTTTAGGAGAAATTCCTATTAATCCTCAAGTTGGGTTATCAGCTGATGGAGGAAAACCAATTGTAGAGGTTAATCCAGAACATGAAATTTCTAAAATATATTTTGAATTTGCAAATAAAATAAGGTCTACTTATTTATCATAACAATTAATATAAATTTAATATTTTTAAATTAGAATTTGATGAAAAACTTAACTTTGATTATTCCCGCTAAAGCAGAAGCTGACTCATTACCTAATGTATTAGAAGAAATTAAAAACTTTGATTGCAGTGTAATAGTAGTTTTAGAGTCTTCTGATAAAGATACCATAAAAGCAACTGAAAATTATAATTTAAAAATAGTTTATCAATCAGGTAAAGGTTATGGGAATGCAATAATTGAGGGCATCAATAATGTTAAAACTGACTATCTTTGCGTTTTTAATGCTGACGGTTCATTTGATCCTAAATATTTACAACAAATGATGGACACTTGTAAAAATAATTTAGATTTTGTTTTTGCATCAAGATATATGACTGATGGTGGAAGTGATGATGATACAATCATTACAAAATTGGGAAATTTTATTTTTACAAAAATTGGCAATATTTTTTTTTCAATTAAAATTTCAGACATACTCTACACTTTTCTACTTGGAAAAACTGAGTCTTTCAAAAAACTAAATTTAAAATCAAATGACTTTTGTCTTTGTGTTGAAATGCCAATCAAGGCAAAAAGATTGGGTATGAATTTTACAGATAGTCCAAGTTATGAAAGAAAAAGAATTGCTGGTATAAAAAAAGTAAGCGAATTTAAAGATGGATTAAAAATACTTTTTTATATGATTAAAAGTTTTTTTAGAATTATTTAGATTAATTCATCACAAATCTTTCTAAGATTTTTATCATCAAACTTTTTATGCCAATATTTAATATAGTTAACATTTTCATATGTATCTGAGGGAATTTTATAAATAAATTCTTTACAAACTTTCACCATACCATTCTCCCGATTAAAAGTAGCATTCAAAAAATTATTGTCCTTAATAACAAAAAAATTTAGACTGTTAATAAAAATTACTAGCAAAACAGTATAAATTAATTTTCTAGATAATTTGATTTCTAATTTTTTTATGTTTTCCACAAATAAAAGTAAATAAATGAATATATAATACAAATGATAAACATCATAGTATCTAAAGTTCATCACCAATGTATTTAATATAAAAATAAAAAATAGTATTGATAAATTATTTTTTATTTTTAAATTATATAAAACTAATGAGGAGATTATAAATAACTCAATTAAGTTAAATCTATATTGTGAGAATATTTGATAAATATTTCCTAAAATATAATCAATATTTACAATCCCATTTACTTTTTCTCCTGTAAACTCTGTCATGTAATGTATTGGATTGGTAATTCTTAAAAAAATAAAGTCATTTACCTGGAGAAGGTTAATTTTGCCTAATAAAAATATTAATATTATCAAAAAAATAAAACCATTAAGTATTGATGAAAAAAGAATTATATTTTTTTTAAAATCTTTATTATAAATGAAATAAATTATAATTAATAAAAAACTCAAGGTAAAAAATATTAAATCTAAATATTTGTTATTTTGAAATCTGGGAAATTCCTGAATATATAATTGAAAAATAAAAAAAAATATCAGTCCTAATACAAAAGAAAGAAAAAGATAATTTCTTAAGTATATATTATTCATTTCATATTTTACTCTTTCATTAACATATGGAATTAAGTAAATTAAGTATAAGGCTAAAAAAATTATTTGTATCTTTGCTAACATTGCAAAAGCAAAAAAAATTCCAGCAATAAAAAAATTTATTGTTGGTCCTCTTCTACTAGTCAATAAAGCATTTATTGATAAGCATAGAAAAAGTAAGCTTAAATTTTCAGATCTGAGAAAAAAAAATGAACTGATATATCCTATTGACAAAACGAATATCAAACAAATAAGAAAACGAAAATCTCTTTTTAGATTTAGTTTTTTTAAAATCTTATTAAAAATATAAATCAATAATATATTAAAAAAAAAATTTATTGTTCTTGATATATAAAAATAATACTGAAAAATTTCATTAATATTTTTTGAATCAAAAATAATATCGATTTGACTCGGGATATTCAAAAATATAAGTAAAATTTTATAAAAAAAACTATTCAATAAAAAAGTAGTAAATGCAGGATGATCTCTATATTCTTGCTCTATGCCTGAATTTAATAAAATTGAATTATAAATTATTATTAAATCTTGATCTAAAACACCTGACCAGTGTTGGGTAGATAACTGATAGAAATGAAAGATAAAAAAAGTTAAAAAAAGTAAGATATAGATACTATTAATAATCTTTTTATTAATCATAATTAAATGAAGTCAAAACTTTTTAATTTATTAAAGTAGTAAAATTATATTAGAGATTAAATAAATTAAATAATTTTATCCTTTAATTCAAATGCTTCCATTAATTCATTCCATTCCCTTTTAGATAAACCAGAGCTATCTATTGAAATATTTTCACCCTTAATTAATTTTTTAATAACTGATTTTCCTTTTGAAGAAACTTCAGTACCACCTACTCTATAATCCATAAAAGCTTCATATGTTATTGGAACCCATTTTTTTAAAGTATCGAGCATTATATCTGCATAGACTCTTATTTCATACTGCGCATGGTGGTCTGCCCTTAATCTTAAAAAATTCATAAGATTTAGTAAATCTGTTTTCCAGTACCATTGGGTGTAAGTATTTAAAGTTAAATTCATTCTTGCTAATTCTCGAGCTAAACCTTTTTTATTTTCATCTATAGTTGATCCATCATATTTTTCATTAAGCATAGTTTCATAGTTAGCATATGTTCTTTCAGCATCACTTTTTAATAGTTCTAAAACTTCTTCTGCCTGTTTTCCCTCAAGAACGTCTCCCCTACCTTGTCTATTGCTTGTAGATTGGGCTGCTAGATTTTTTGAATTAGGTAGATAAAATTCTTTATCTAAGATTGAATATCTTGCAGAATATTCATTTACATTAGCTGTTCTATGTCTAATCCACTGACGAGCAATAAATATTGGTAATTTAATATGATATTTAATTTCACACATCTCAAATGGGGTGCTATGCCAATGACGCATCAAGTATTTTATTAATCCTGAATCTGTAGAAACTTGTTTTGTACCTTTTCCGTAAGAGACCCTGGCTGATTGAACTATAGAAGTATCATCTCCCATATAATCAACAACTCTTACAAATCCATGATCTAGCACTGGAAGTGCCTCATAGAGAATTTTTTCCAATTCATGAGCTGTAACTCTTTTAGTTTGAGTAATTTGAGACTGCTGATTCTTTATCTCTTCTGATTGTTCTTTAGTTAATTTCATGATTAGTATTGAATCTCTTGTAATTCCTTTTATATTAATAAGGTTGGTTTTCCAACTATGACGATAAACGAATTTCGTAATAACCATTGCGGACGTGGGGGCAGTACCCACCACCTCCACCATTTACAACTTATGGGGGTGAACTAGATTCGACGGGTGACTAAAGGCTATTTTTTCGTTCGGAATTGTTCCTCCGTAAAGGGCTAATTTATAATTGCTAACGAAAGTTACGCACTTGCTGCTTAATTAACATTGTTAATTAGGTAAACGGGGTCTGGGGCACCTGGCAACAGAACGCCCCTTTTATTTAAGACAATAAATAAATTTACTTAACTTTAATAACAGTTTGTTCAGAGTTAATCATAAAAGCCTTATATTCAAATTCTTCATCTTTAAAAACTTCTTTTAATGCTTTATATTCTCCATGTTCCCAACCTATGTAATTGTATAATTCATCAAAAATTATAATAGCGTTTTTAACTAAATAAGGTTTTAGTTTTTCTAAAGTAAATTTTGTCGAACTATAAGTATCCATATCTAAATGTACAAAATTCACTTTTGGATTATGTTTTTTCAAAAAATCATCCAAATTATCTTCTACCCAACCAACTATTGGCTCTACATTTGAATTAAGTTTTGGGATTTTTTTAGCTAAGCTAAATGTTCCTTTTGAACCTGCTGTGCCAGCCCAATCTTCTTTTAAACCTTCAAAACTATCAAAAACATATAATTTGTTAATATATTTAGAAAAAAAGTTGGCACTTGTACCTTCAAATGTTCCAAACTCTAAATAATAGTATTCTTTATTTTTGTCATTAATTAAAGAGGCTTCTATTGCATATTCTCTTATTTTTTCAACATTATCAAATATTAAGCTTTTTTTAAGATGTTCTTTAAAATTTTGAAATGTTTCCTCTACCAAATTATCCTCCATTTTTTTTTTCAATTTTAATCGAAGTTCTGGAGGTGTTATTAAACTTATAACCCTTGTAATAAGGTAAATTACTCTAGATATTTTAATTAATGACGATGCTAAAAATTTTTTCATAAGATTAAAGAAACAAGAAATCCTAATCTACTGTTTTTATAAGAGATAATAAAGATCATTTTTTTAATAATTCAGCTTGAGCGGCAGCTAGTCTAGCTATTGGAACTCTATAAGGAGAGCAGGAAACGTAATTTAAACCTACATTGGTGCAGAAATGAATACTTTTAGGGTCACCCCCGTGCTCTCCACAAATTCCTAATTTAATTTTTTTATTTTGTTTTTTTCCTTTTTCGACTGCAATTTTGATTAAATCTTTTACACCATCGTCTATGGACACAAACGGATCTACTGTAAAAATTTTATTATCAATATAATCATTCAAAAATTTGCCACTATCATCTCGACTAATACCAAAAGTTGTTTGAGTTAAATCATTTGTACCAAAACTAAAAAATTCAGCATGTTTAGCTATATCTTTTGCTTTAATTGCTGCTCGAGGCAATTCAATCATTGTACCAACTAAAAATTCTATTTTAGTTTTATTTTCATCTTGAACCTTTTTTGCAGTATTTATAACCAAATCTTTCATGATCTTTATCTCAGCCTCTGTTGAGACAAGTGGTATCATGATTTCAGGAAAGGCTGATTTTTGTTTATTTTTTTTAAGATCTGCTAATGCTTCGAAAATTGCTCTACATTGCATCTCGTAAATTTCTGGAAAAGAAATGCCTAATCTACAACCTCTGTGTCCAAGCATTGGATTTTGCTCATGAAGTTCATCAATTCTAGACTCCACTTCTTTTCTATCTGCTCCAACAATGTTTGCAACCTCTGAAATCTCTTTATCTGATTTAGGTAAAAATTCATGTAATGGAGGATCTAACAATCTTACAGTAACCGGAAGACCATGCATAATCTTGAAAATTTTCATAAAATCGTCTTTTTGATGAGGTAAAAGTTTTTTTAAGGCTTTTGCTCGATCTTCAAGAGTTTTAGATAAGATCATTTCCCTTACTGATAAAATTCTTTCCTCGTCAAAAAACATATGTTCTGTTCTACAAAGGCCAATTCCTTCTGCCCCAAAATCTCTTGCTATTTTTGTGTCCATTGGAGTTTCAGAATTTGTTCTTACTTTTAATTTTCTTACATTATCTGCCCAACTCATTAATTTAGAAAAATCACCTGAAATTTCTGGTTTGACTGTTGGAACATTTCCTAAAATTATTCTACCTGTTGATCCATCAATCGTGATTATTTCTCCCTCTTTGACTTCAACAGAGGGTGTTTTAAATAATCTTTGTTCATAATTTATGTCAATTTCACTTGAACCGGAGACACAAGGTCTCCCCATTCCTCTTGCAACTACTGCGGCATGACTAGTCATGCCACCTCTTGCAGTCAAAATTCCCTTTGCAGCATGCATACCTTGTATATCTTCTGGGGATGTCTCTACTCTTACTAAGATGGTGTCTTGCATCATATCATTTAATCTCTCAGCTTCTTCTGACGTAAAAACTACTTTACCACTCGCGGCCCCAGGTGATGCTGGCAAGCCATTGGCAATAACTTGTATTGAACTTTTTTCATCTAGTGTTGGATGCAACAATGTATCTAGTGAATTAGGGTCAACACGTAAAATAGCATCATTTTTAGAAATTAATTTTTCTTTGACCATATCAACTGCAATCTTTACAGCTGATTTTGATGTTCTTTTTCCAGAGCGGGTTTGTAAAATCCAAAGCTTATTATTTTCAACTGTAAATTCTACATCTTGCATATCTTTATAATGATTTTCTAATTTCTTTAAAATTTTATTCAATTCTCTATAAACTTTAGGCATAGATTCTTCCATAGACTGCTCTATAACCTTAGCTTCTTTTTTAGCTTTTTTAGTTATGTATTGTGGCGTTCTAGTTCCAGCTACAACATCTTCTCCTTGTGCATTAATTAGATACTCTCCATAAATATCATTTGAACCATCAGAAGGATTTCTTGTAAAAACTACGCCGGTAGCACAATCATTTCCCATGTTTCCAAATACCATTGATTGTACATTTACTGCAGTTCCCCACTCGGAAGGTATTTGATTTAATTTTCTATAAACTTTTGCCCTATTACTTTCCCAGGAAAGAAATACAGCACTTATTGCGCCAAGTAATTGTTGATTAACATCTTGGGGAAATTCTTTTTTTGTTTTTTCTTTAACAACATTTTTAAAATCTCTTATTAAACCATCCCAATCATCTTCATCTAGATCTGTATCCAATAAGACTCCCTTGGTTAACTTGTAATTTTCTATTAATTCCTCAAAATAATGGCTTTCTACACCTAAGACAACATTTCCATACATTTGAATAAATCTCCTATAACTGTCTTTAGCAAATCTACCATTAGAAGTCTTAATTGCTAAGGCAGTTACAGTTTTGTCATTTAGCCCGAGATTAAGGATTGTGTCCATCATTCCAGGCATTGAAACTCTAGCTCCAGATCTAACAGACAATAAAAGAGGGTTTTTCAAATCTCCAAATTTTTTTGATACATCCTTTTCAATAACTTTTAATTCTTTTTTGATCTGACTTATTAATTTTGAATTTAATTTTTTTTTATCTTTATAAAAAATTTCACAAACCTTTGTTGAAATAGTAAAGCCTGGTGGCACAGGAAGCCCCATTCTTCCCATCTCTGATAAATTAGCTCCCTTTCCTCCCAAAAAATTTTTTGGATTCTTAATTTTTTTTGTATCTTTTGACTTAAAATTTAAAATTAGTTTATTCATTGTTTGCTTTTAATAACTGAAAATTTATAAAATTTTGAAAGGTTTTACACAACATATTAATAAGTTCCAATCTGTTTTTTCTTAAAGTTTCGTTTTCTTCATTCACTTTAACATTATCAAAAAACTCAAAAATCTCTTTTTTAGTACTTGCTAGAATTGATAATGATTTTTCATAATTTTCGTCATTATTAATATTTGAATAATACTTTTTGATCTCATTAATCTTTTTATACAAATTATTCTCAAATTCGGTTTTAAAAATACCAGGGTCAGTCGTATTAGTTATTTCAATTTCACTTTTTTTTATTTCACTATCTAATATATTTGATGCTCTTTTATAACCTGAGATGACATCAAGCCCTACTTGATGATTAATAATTTTATTTAATTTATTAGCTTTTTCAAAAGATGAAAACAATTTGTTAAGAGAAAATGATGAAATTGAAGCATCAATAATGTCATTACGAATTTGTTTTTCTTTCATATAATATTTAAATCTATCTTTTAAAAAACTATGTAGTTCTTTTTGTAAATTGTCGTTAGTGAAATTATGTCCTTGATCTTGATACAGGCTTGAGGAATAAATTAATAGATCATTTAATTTTAAATTTTTTTTATTTTCTATTATTGTTCTAATAATACCAAGAGAAATTCTTCTAAGTGCAAATGGATCTTTCGAACTTGTAGGTTTTTCGTTTATTCCAAAAAAGCCAACTAAAGTATCAATTTTATCTGTAACAGATAATGCAACACTAAAAGGTTTTTTAGGAGTTTTTGAATCTAAACCAATTGGTAAGTATTGTTCGGTTATTGCTAGTGAAATATCTTTATCAAATCCCTGATGCATTGAAAAGTATCCACCCATGATACCTTGTAGCTCAGGAAATTCTCCAACTAAATCAGAGGTTAAATCAGTTTTACAAATTGATGCTGAAAGCTCAACTTTTTCTTTACTTATTAATAATTCATCAGAAATTATTCCACCTAATTTCCTCATTCGTTGAACTTTGTCAAAATATGTTCCCAATCCTTTAAAAAAATTAATTGATTTTAATTCAGATACTTTCTTTACTAGATTTTGAGTTTTATCTTTATTCCAAAAAAATTCTGCATCACTGAGTCTTGCTTCTACAACTCTCTCATTTCCAATTTTTATCAATCCCTTTTGATCTTTTTTATTTGCAACAATGAGAAATTCATTTGTAATTTCACCTTTATTATCAAAAGTTGGAAAATATTTTTGATGAGATTGCATCGTTAGGGTTAAAATTTCTTTTGGAATAGATAAAAATTTTTTATCGAAACTGCATATTAAAACGTTAGGATTATCTACCAAATTTATTACTTCATCGATCAATCTTGGATTATCTTGAATTTTCAAGTTTCTTTTATTAAGTATTTTTGAAAATTCTTTGTTTATTAATTCTTTCCTTATGTTTTGATTAACTAGTGTTCCCTGTTTTTTTAAATATTTCTCATATGTCCTAAAATCTGTAAAAATCCTTTTTTTTTCCTCAAAATCTTTATCAATAAATGTCAAATTGGACGAAGATATATGATGGAATTCAAAATTAACTACTTTCTTATCAAATACTGACAAAATTGATTTTAAAGGTCTGCCCCAATTAAGATCGTGCTCTCCCCATTTCATTGATTTTTTCCATTGATAGTTTTTAAGTAATTTTGGAACAAACTCTATCAACAAATCATTAGTTTTGAGTAATTCAGATTTTGTTTTGTAAAAATAAAACTCCCCTTTTTCAGTTTTATTTTTAAATAAATCTTTTTTTTCTATTTCATTTTTCCTTATAAAACCTTCCAACGCTTGTTCAGGGGCATTGGTCTTTGGTCCTTTTATTTCTTCAGATAATATTTTAACTTGTTTTTCTAAACCTTCAAAAACTATTATTAATCTATTGGGTGTAGATAATGAAAAGCTTTTTTTTGATTTAATTGATTTTTCTAAAAAAAATTTTCGAAATTCCTCTAAAAGTTTTTCACGTAAATTCTTTTGGAGTCCTGCCGGAATTTCTTCACTAAATAATTCTAAAAAAAATTCTGCCATTTTATATTTGGGTATCAATCCAGACTGCAGCAACTGATTTTGTAATATCTCTTATTCTGCCGATGTACTCTGCTCGTTGAGCAACACTAATTGCTCCTCTAGCATCTAACACGTTAAATACATGACTTGCTTTTAAACATTGATCATAAGCTGGTAAAGAAATTTTTTTTTCAACTAATGACTTAGCTTCATTCTCAAACATCTCAAACATTTTAAAAAGATTTTCTGTATTCGCGTATTCAAAATTATATGCTGAAAATTCTTTTTCTGATTGATGAAACACTTCACGGTATTCTATATTCTCATTATTCCAAATTAAATCATAAACATTTTTTTTTTGTTGAGTGAACATACAAATTCTTTCAAGACCATAAGTTATCTCAACTGAAACTGGTTTACATTCAAAACCAGCCATTTGTTGGAAATATGTAAATTGTGTTATTTCCATTCCATCACACCATACCTCCCATCCCAATCCAGCAGCTCCTAAAGTTGGACTTTCCCAATCGTCTTCTACAAATCTGATATCATGATTTTTATGATCGATACCAATTACTGATAAACTATTTAAATATAGTTTTTTTATATTTGAAGGTGAAGGTTTTACAATTACCTGAAATTGATAATAGTGTTGAAGTCTATTTGGATTGTCTCCATATCTGCCATCAGTTGGTCTCCTTGAAGGTTGCACATACGCAGCTTTCCATGATTTAGGCCCAAGAGATCTTAAAGTAGTTGCTGGATGGAATGTTCCAGCTCCAACCTCCATATCATATGGTTGTAAAATTATACAACCATGTTTGCTCCAAAATTTTTGCAAATTTTGAATCGTGTCTTGAAAGGTTTGAAACTTTTGTTTTTTTTTATTATTCTTAGAGACCATATTTTTGCCAGATAGATTTTTCATCTAATATATTTGTCAATTGATCTAAATGATCGTTTGATGAAGACAATTTTTTACTTAACCAGCTTTTTGATTTTTCAAATTTTTTAATTACAACTTCTTCTCCGAATTTTTCTTTCAATATTTGATTAGCATCTCCAATATCATCTATCAAACCAAGCCCCTTTGCTTTGCTTCCAGACCAGAATTCACCAGAGAAAAGTTCTGTATCCGTTTTTTTTATTTTAGAGCCCCTACTTTCTTCAACAACGTCTATAAAATTTTTGTGTAAATCTAATTGAATACTTTTTAATCTTTCTATATCTTCTTTTTTTTCATCAAGAAAAGGATCAAGAGTACTTTTGTTTTTACCTGCGGTATGCACTCTTCTTTCAACCCCAATCTTTTTAATTAGTTCAGTGAAACCAAAAGAAGAATAGATGACTCCTATTGATCCGATTATTGAACTAGAGTTTGCATAAATTTCATCACCAGCACATGCAATTAAGTATCCTCCAGATGCAGCAACATCCTCTGCAAACACAATAACTTTTTTTTTATTTTTTTTAGCTTGTTGTCTTATAAAATTGTAAATTAGATGAGACTGAACAGGTGATCCACCTGGTGAATTTATAGTAATAGCAACACATGGAGCTTTTTTTAAAGAAAATGCTTTTAAAATAATCTCTTCTTGACCTGAAAAATCTATTCCTTGTTTAAATTTTCCGACATTTCCAATAACTCCACTCAGCTTAATATGCGGAATAATTTTTTTCTTTTTAAAAAAAGAGAACATTTTTAATCTTTATAGAATTTTTAATTGAATATAAAGACACCTTATAATTGAAGATTCAGGTGCGTCAATTGATAAGTAATAAATATAAAGTTATTATACTAGTTTGTTAGCTTATGGGAACTGTAATACAGCTTAAAAACCAAGTTAATAATTCTTATTTTCAACTTAAGGATTCCCTAGAGAATAAATTATTATTAGTTGAAGAAAAAATTAAATTAAAATTATCGAGTGATGTTGAGTTAGTTCAAAAAATGACAAACTATCATCTTGATACAGGAGGCAAAAGGTTAAGGGCTTTACTCACTTTAGGTTCTGCTAAAATGTGTGGTTATTCAAAAGGAACAAGAGATATAAATTTAGCAGCCTGTGTCGAATTAATACATTCAGCAACTTTAATGCATGATGATGTTATAGATAATGGTTCTTTAAGAAGAGGAAAAAAAACTTTAAACAAAATTTGGGACAATCACTCATCTGTATTAGTTGGAGATTATTTGTTGAGTAGATGTTTTGAGATGATGGTTGAAGATGGAAACTTAGAAGTTTTAAAATTGTTATCTTCAACATCCTCAAAAATTGCTCAAGGGGAAGTATTACAACTTCAACATCAAGGCGAGGTTGATATGTTGGAAGAAACATATCTTAAAATTATATCTGCAAAAACTGCTGAATTATTTGCTGCTTCAACAAAGGTTGGGGCAATTTTATCTAATATGAAAAGTAAAGAAAAAGAGGCTTTAGAGTTTTATGGTAAAAACCTTGGATTAACTTTCCAAATTGCAGATGATACCTTGGATTATAATTCAGAACTAAAGTTATTTGGAAAAAAAATAGGTAAAGATTTTTATGAAGGTAAAGTAACACTTCCTATAATTTTATTATTTCAAACAGCAAATAATCAGGAAAAAGAAAAGCTTAAAGAAATTTTTTCAAAAAATACTAGAGATGAAAATGATCTAAATTATTCTTTGTCTTTAATAAAAAAATATGAAATAATTAAATCATGCTATCAAAAAGCACAACACTATATAAATCTAGCATCTAATTCTCTATCGGTGTTTAATGATTGTGATGAAAAAAATATCCTTGAAAATTTGACCTCTTTCAGTATTTCAAGAAATTTTTAAGGACTTAAAAGATTTTTAACCCAATTATTATTTTCATCTAAGATATATTTTAATCTTTCGTGTATTCTATTGTCCCCATCTAACCAAAATTCAATACTTGATGGTTTTAAATTCCAACCAGACCAATGTTCAGGCCTAGGGACTTTGTCTTTATCATTATATTTTTTTTTAAAGTTCTCCAAAGAATTTAAAAGTTCATCTCTACTTTTTAAAATACTGCTTTGTTTAGATGCCCAGGCTCCTATTCTACTTTCATAGGCTCTAGTATTGTAATATTCATCTGCTGTTTTATTATCTACTAATTTTAAAGTACCAACAATTCTTATTTGTCTTAATAAACTTTTCCAATGAAAACACATTGTTGCATTTGGATTGTTTTTTAATTCATTTCCTTTTTGGCTATTTAAATTTGTATAAAAAACAAATCCATTTTTATTAAAGCCTTTGAGAAGAACCATTCTCACTGATGGGATGCCAGCCTTACTGGCTGTTCCTAAGGCTAAAGCGTTAGGATCGTTTATTTCTTTCTTTTTAGCCTCATCAAACCATTTTTCAAATAATTTAAATGGATCATCAAGATCTAAAAAGCATTTATTAAGCCCTAATGAGTTTTTTTGATTCATAATTTAAACAAAATAATCTATACACTATAAAATAATGTCATTTAATACTTTTGGAAAGTTTTTTCGTTTCACTACATGGGGAGAGTCACATGGTCCAGCTATTGGTTGTATAATTGATGGTTGCCCTCCATTAATTCAATTAAAAGAGCAAGATATTCAGAGAGAATTAGACAAAAGAAAACCTGGTCAATCGAAATTCACAACTCAAAGGAAAGAAAGTGATAAAGTTCAAATTCTATCTGGTGTATTTGAGGGTAAAACGACTGGTACTCCAATATCCTTGATAATTTATAATGAGGATATGCGGTCAAAGGATTATAAAAATATCAAAGATAAATTCAGACCCGGCCATGCTGATTTTACCTATTTTAAAAAGTATGGAATTAGAGATTACAGAGGGGGAGGAAGATCTTCTGCAAGAGAAACAGCTGCAAGAGTTGCGGCAGGAGCTATTGCTAAAAAAGTTTTAGAAAAAAAATTAGGTAAAAGGTTTTCCATTTCAGCTGCAGTTACTCAACTTGGTATTCTTGGTTGTGACACAACAAAGTGGAATGATAAAATAATTTACAAAAATCCATTTTTTTGTCCTGATAAATCAATGTTAAAGATTTGGGAAAAGTATTTATTAAGTATTAGAAAAGCGGGATCTTCCTGTGGAGCAGTAATTGAAGTAAGAGCTAATGGAATTCCTGCAGGCTTAGGGGCACCTATTTATTCAAAATTAGACTCTGATATTGCGTCTGCAATGATGAGTATTAATGCAGTCAAAGGAGTAAACATAGGATCAGGTTTCAATTCTGCTCAATTATCTGGTGAAGAAAATTCTGATGAAATTTCACAAAATAAAAAAAAGATGAAATTTAGTTCAAACAATGCAGGTGGTATACTTGGTGGCATCTCATCTGGACAAGAAATAATTGTTTCATTTGCTGTAAAACCTACATCTTCAATTTTAAAAAGTAGAAAAACAATAAACAAATTTGGTAAAAATACTACTATATCTGTAACCGGTAGACATGATCCTTGTGTAGGTATTAGAGCAGTTCCAGTTGGTGAAGCAATGCTTTCATGTGTTTTGTTAGATCATTATCTAATGAATAAAGCTCAGTGTGATTAATTAAACCTATTTTTGTTTTTGTAATACAATATTGGAATTTAAAACATCCAAAACTTTTTCTTCAATTGAGTTAGAGTCTAAATTTGCAATTTTATACATATTTTCTGGTGTGTCTTGATCTATGAAAATATCTGGAAGTATCATTGATCTAAATTTTAAATTAGAATCAAGTAAACCTTTTTTTGATAAAAAATTAACAACATGAGAACCAAAACCTCCGATAGAGCCCTCTTCAATAGTCACAATGGCTTCATGTGTTGTGGCTAACTGCCAAATTAGATTTTCATCTAGAGGTTTTGCAAATCGTGCATCTACAACTGTTATATTAACTCCTTTTTTTTTTAAGTTTTCAGCCGCTTTTAATGTTTCATGTAGTCTTGCACCAAAATTTAAAATAGCTAATTTATTTCCTTCTTGAATTATTTTAGATTTACCTATTTCAACTTTTTGATTTATATTTGGTAGAACTGATCCTAGCCCAGTTCCTCTTGGGTACCTAAACGCACAAGGACGATCATTAATTTCTGTTGAAGTATTAATCATCTTGACTAGTTCAGCTTCATCACTAGGTGCCATTACTACAAAATTTGGCAATGTTGATAAATATGTTATATCAAAACTACCGGCATGTGTTGGTCCATCAGCACCAACTAATCCTGCTCTATCAATAGCAAATCTCACAGGTAAACTCTGAATTGCTACATCGTGAACTACTTGATCATAAGCTCTTTGCAAAAATGTTGAATAAATTGCTGCGTAAGGTTTGAAATTTTCGGTAGCTAGGCCGGCAGCAAATGTAACAGCATGTTGTTCTGCAATTCCTACATCAAAAGTTCTGTCTGGAAATTCTTTACGGAAAACATCAAGACCTGTTCCGTCTGGCATTGCTGCAGTTATAGCAACTATCTTGCTATCTTTTTTAGCATGTTGAACTAAAGTATTAGCAAATACTTTAGTATATGATGGTAGTTTACTTGGGTTTTTAGATTGTTCGCCTGTCTTAACATTAAATTTTGTGACCCCATGGTAATTGTCTTTCGCTTTTTCTGCAAATGAATAGCCTTTCCCTTTTTTAGTCTTAATATGAATTAAAATTGGTCCCTCATGTTTTGAGTCTCTCGCATTTTTTAAAATTGGCACTAAAGAATTTAAATCATGTCCATCTATAGGCCCGATATAATAAAAACCAAGAGAACTAAACAAAGTACCTCCGGTTACAGCAGACCTCAGTAAATCTTCAGCTTTGCCTGCTTTTGCACTAAATCTTTTTGAAAATGCGGATGTAATAAGCTTGATAGTTTCTCTTAAGCTAAAATAAATTTTACCTGAAAAAATTTTAGCTAAATAAGTTCCCATCGCACCTACAGGTCTTGCGATCGACATATCATTATCATTTAAAATTACAATCATTTTAGTTTTTGAAGCACCAGCATTATTCATTGCTTCATAAGCCATACCTGCACTGATTGCTCCATCTCCTATAACAGCCACGACGTTATCTGATTTATTTGATAACTTATTAGCTTCAGCTATTCCTAATGCAGATGAAATTGAGGTTGAACTATGAGCTGCACCGAAAGGATCATATTCACTTTCCTGTCTTTTTGTAAAACCAGAAAGACCTCCACCTTGTCTTAGTGTTCTAATTTTATCTTTCCTTCCTGTTAAAATTTTATGGGGATAACATTGATGACCTACATCCCAAATTAACTTATCATTTGGTGTATTAAATATATAATGTAAAGCTACTGTGAGTTCAACTACACCAAGGCTGGCTCCTAAATGACCTCCAGTTACTGATACTGCATTAATCATTTCATCTCTAAGCTCATCGGCTATTTTTTGAAGTTTTGTCTCTGGAATTTTCTTTAAATCTGATGGAAAATTTATTCCATCTAAATATTCATATTTTTTTTTCATTTGTTTCTATTCAAAATATATTTTAATGTTTTAGATAAATTATTTGATCTCGAACCATATTCTTTAAGTTTATTATTTATTTTTAAAATTAAATTATTAGCATATTTAATAGTATTTTTGTGTCCTAGTAAACTAATTAGAGTTGCCTTTCCTTTTATCTTATCCTTTCCTGTTTTTTTTCCTGCAGCTAATAAACTTCCTCTATGATCAATTAAATCATCAGCTACTTGAAATAACAATCCTATATCAGCACCTATATTTTCAAATTTGTTAATTTCTTTTTTAGACTTTCTTTTTACAATTAAAGGCGCTGCACAGCAAAAACTAAAAAGTTTTCCTGTTTTTTTAATTTCCATTTCAACAATTTTATTTTTTGAAACTTTTTTATGTTCAAAACTTAGATCCAAAAATTGTCCTCCAGCTATCCCGAGGTGTCCTGAACTTTCAGAAATCTTATTGATCAAATTAATCTTTATTTTTTCAGAGAGTTTCAAATTTTTATGGCTTAAAATTTCAAAAGCCATAGTTAAGAGTGAGTTGCCAGCTAATACTGCTGTAGACTCTCCAAATTTAATATGTGTTGAAGGCTTACCTCTCCGAATTGAATCGTTATCCATACAGGGTAAATCATCATGTATTAAGGAATAAGCGTGTATACATTCTACCGCAGCACCTAGAATAATTAACGATTTATAATTAATTTTAAATATAGACCCAATATCAATTAAAATTTTTGATCTAATTTTTTTTCCTCCTGAAAACAAACCATACTTCATTGGAATTATTAATTCGGATTTCTTTTGATTTTTGATAAATCTTTTTAAAAATAAATTTGTATCTTTCGCAATTTTATTTAAGCTTTTTTGCATTTTTTTTAGATGTAATTTTTGAGATATTTTCTATTGTTTTTTCATTTATATTCTTAACATCTTTTTGAAATTTTTTTTCAATAATATTATTAAGCTTTAGTAAATTTTGATAATTTTCAATAGAATTTTCTAAATTTTTTTGACTTTCTAAATCTTCGATCATCTTATTAGCCTCTTGGGTTAATTCCTCTAGAGACAGGGAATTATAATCATTTGGTAAATTTTTATCTTTCATATAATACTCTCAGATAATACATGAAAATTAATCTTGCAAATATTAAAAAAGCTCAAAAACTCTTAATTAAAAGAGAGTGTGTAGCAATACCAACAGAAACTGTTTATGGATTGGCGGCTAATGCCTACTCCGATATAGCATGTAAAAAAATTTATAAACTTAAAAAAAGACCTAGAAATAATCCTCTAATAGTCCACTATTTAAACAATCAAATTCTAAAGAAAGATTGCAACTTTAATAATGATTTTCTTAAGCTTTATAAAAAGTTTTGCCCTGGCCCAATTACATTTATTTTAAATCTGAAAAAAAAATCAAAAATTTCCAAAATAATTACTAACAAAAAAAATACTTTAGCTGTTAGATTTCCTAGACACCCTGTTACAAGAAAATTGTTAAAAAATATTAGTTTTCCTTTAGCAGCACCTAGCGCAAATCTATCATCAAAAGTGAGCGCTGTAAGCTCTGCAGATGTTCGAGATGATTTTGGTAAAAGAGTAAAATACATTCTCGAAGGTGGAAAGTCATCAATTGGTCTTGAATCAACTATAATTGATATAAGAAATAAACCTAAAGTATTAAGATTAGGAGGACTTGAAATTTCAGTCATCGAAAAAACTTTGAATAAAAAAATTATTTTCAAAAATAATCCATCGAAAATTTCTGCACCCGGACAATTCAAAATTCACTATTCTCCTGGAATTCCTATAAGGCTTAATGCAAAGAAAATAAAAAAAGATGAAGCATATTTATCAATTAAAAAATTGAAAAAAAATAAATCAAATTTTTATTTTTTATCTAAAAACGGAAGTTTAAAAGAAGCCGCAAAAAATTTATATAGTACTCTTAGAAAAATAAAAAAAAATAAACATAAATCTATTGCTGTCAATAAAGTCCCTAATATAGGACTAGGAAAAACAATTAATGATAGATTAAAAAGAGCTTCAAAATTTTAATGTATACACCCCTAGAAGTAATTGAATTATCAAAAATTTATAACAATAAAGAAGTTGTAAAAAATATTTCATTTAAAATAAAAAAAAATGAAATAATAGGAATTCTTGGTCCAAACGGTTGTGGAAAGACTACTACTATTGGAATGATCTTAGGGTTATTAAAACCTTCAAGAGGAAGGGTTTTAATAAATGGATTAGAAATTGAAAATAACAGAGTGGATTTATTAAATTATTTAAATTTTATCTCTCCATATGTGGAATTACCCAAAAAGCTTACTGTAAAACAAAATTTAGAAGTATACGGTAGACTTTATGATGTAAAAAATCTTAGCTCTAAGATTAATTATCTTACTGAGAAACTTAGACTTAATGAAATCATCTATAAAATTACTGGTGAGCTTTCCTCTGGCCAAAAAAATAGGGTTTGTATTGCTAAATCAATAATTAATGAACCAACAGTATTGCTCCTTGATGAACCAACAGCATCTCTTGATCCTGAAACTGGAGAATACATAAGAAGTTTTTTAGAGGATTATCAAAAAGAAAAAGGGGTCTCAATTTTGCTTGCTTCACATAATATGACTGAAGTTGAAAGATTGTGTTCATCTGTTCTTATGATGAAAAATGGAATTATAATTGACCAGGATAGTCCTAAAGAATTGATAAAAAAACATGGTAGAAAAAATTTAGAAGAAGTTTTTTTAAAACTAACGAGAGAAAAAAATGAATTTTAATAAAATATATGGACTTTTTTTAAGACATTTTTATCTTATAAAGAGCTCCTTACCAAGAATTTTAGATCTTATTTATTGGCCTACAATTCAAATAATTCTTTGGGGTTTTATTTCAAAATTTTTTTCAATTTACAGTGATTATTACAATAATACTCTTGGCGTAATTCTTACTTGTGCGATACTTTATGATATCCTCTTTAGGTCAAGCATCAGTTTTAATATGCTTTTTTTGGAAGAAATTTGGAGTAGAAATTTTACAAATTTATTCATAGCTCCTTTAAAAGTTAAAGAGATAATTGTGGCATTAATATTAACAGCTTTAATAAGAACTTTAATTGGACTAGTACCAGCAGTAATTTTGACAGCTCCTTTATTCGGAGTATCGATTTTTAAATTAGGTTTTCCATTACTTTTGTTATTTGTAAGCTTGTATATTTTTGGAATAACTTTAGGTTTATTTGTAAGTGCAGGCCTTATGAGATTTGGTCCATCTTTTGAAAATATTGCTTGGTCATCATTATTTTTGTTAGCACCTTTAGGGTGTATATATTATCCAATAGAAATTCTTCCATCTTTTTTACAAATAATTGCTAAAGGATTGCCATTACTTTATCTTTTTGATGAAGCTAGAAATATTCTATTAAACGGCTTTATTAATTATGAAAATTTAATAATTGCTTATTTGTTAACCAGTATTTATTTAATTTTTGGTATAGGATTATTTTATTTCTCCTTTTTAAGGGCTCGTGTGAAAGGAACATTAATTAATATGGGCGAATAATAGATAATTTTGATAATAAAAAATTAAATGAAAAATAAAAAAAGAAAGATTTTAATAACAGGATCTTCGGGTTTTATAGGCAATTGCTTAAAAAATTTTTTAGATAAAAAATATGAATTATATTTAATCGATAAAAAAAAATTAAAGAAAAATGAAAAAAATTTCATTTTGCTAAATCTAACTAATAGTAAAAAAGTATTAAGAATAATAAATATTATAAGACCCGATATTATTATACATTTGGCGGCACAATCAAACTTGGAAGAAATAAAAAAAAAGAACAAATATATTCAGAATAATATAATTGCTACAAATAATGTTCTTCAAGCGATGAAATTATACAATATCAACAATATTATTTTTTCTAGCTCAGCAAATATTTATTCGGATACAAAAAAAAAGGTTACAGAGAAATCAAATGTTGATCCAAAAAATATTTATTCACAAACAAAACTATCTTGTGAAAAAAATATTATCAATAAATCTAAATTGTTTAAATTTAATTATATAATTTTTCGTTTTTTTAATGTTTGTTCTGCTTTAAAAAGACCATATTGTGGATCTTTACATTTGCCAGAATCAAGTTTTATACCAATTATTGTTAATAAGTTTTTAAAAAATAAAACAATCAAACTTTATTCAAAAGGTATTAAAGACTCTCCTACAAGAGATTATATACACATATTTGATTTATGTAATGCTTTATCAAAAGCAATTAATTATTTATTAACAAAAAAAAAATCAAATATTTTTAATATTGGCTCTAATAAATCAATTTCGTCCTTTGATTTAATAAGTTTTTTCAATGAAAAATTTGCAAAAAACAAATTAAAATTTAAGTTCACTAAATCTCGCAAAGGTGAAATCAAAAAAAGTGAGTGCTCAAACATAAAAGTTAAAAAATTTCTTGAGTGGAAACCTCACAAAAGTGAACTTGAAAAAATATTTAAGGATGAATTAGATTGGCAAAAATATTGTATTAATAAAAAAATATTTAGAAAATTTGTATACTGACCCTAATAGATATTCCATTAAAGTAATGGTGCGCCTGCTAGGAGTCGAACCCAGAACCTCCTGATCCGAAGTCAGGCGCTCTATCCAGTTGAGCTACAAGCGCACATTGGTCTATTATAAGCTATTTTAGTTGTTTATTGTATTTAATAAAATGAATCATAAAGTCATCAATTTTTGTTGTTTTAATTAAGATGAAATTATTTTTTTTGTAAGATTCTATACATTTTTCATCATCTTCCAAATTTAAATTTCCCACTGCAAACCTTGGATTATTTAAACATAATATTGCAAAATTTTTTTGGATATTTTTTTCTGAAAATTTGTTTAAATTGTTAATAACAAAACCATTTTTTTGAGCAAATCTATAATTAGATAAAAAATTATTAAATGCGGGTCTTTCGGTAGTAAATACTTGTTTTATATTTTTATCCTCATCATAAATAGTTTTTAATGCTTCTCTCATTGGCGGGCGATCTATAGGAATATCTTTCCAAAAAATTATACAATTTATAAATGCTAAAAAAATTGTACAAAAAAATAAATTATTATTTTTAGTCAAATGTAAATAATAACCAATCCAAAGAATAATTAGTGGCAATAATGGAATAAAATATTTTGGTGCCATTATAGAGGTTCTTAAAAGAGAGTAAGTGATACCTACTAAATATATTGATAAAATAACCACTAAAAGATAATTTACTGGTGTTAATTCTTTTTTCCGAATTTCTTTAATAAATTTAAAATTTAATCTTACATTTAATGACATGATTTTTTTGATTAAAAAAAAGGAAAATAAAATGAGCATAAAAGCACCAAAGATTATTGAACCAAAAAAAGTTCTAAAAAAATAATTAGTAAAAAATTTAAGTTCTAAGGGCGTATAACCAAATTCTCCTGTTCCTACACCGCCAGAAAGATAGATTAAGTAATCCAAATTTAAAAAAATATAACAAAAAAAAATAAATGAAATCAAAAAAATTTTTTTCAAATTTAAAAAAATCATTGCAAAAATAATTTGCCCTATAAAAATTGCTACACTCTGTGGCCATAGTGTTAGCATTAAAAGTGTCGATAAGAAATATATTATTAGATTTTTTTTTTCTTTTGATTTTAAAACAAAAAGTTTTATATAATAAAAACTACTAACTAAACTCAAAAATAATGTTAGTGAATGGGGTCTAAAGGAATTTAGTTCTCTTATTAAAAAAAGATTTAATGAAAATAAAGTTAATACAATTATTTTAAATTTTATATTATCTTTAATAAGGCTTGATAATTTATAAAAAATTATGATTGATAAAATTGAAAAAACTAATAAAAAATAATGTGTATTTTCTACGCTATAACCTATGATTTTAAGTAAATATTTGGTTATATATGTAAATACCCAAGGATAAGCCTCTTTCAATATAGCACCATCACCTCTGTCTCCATAATAATGACGTTGCCAATTTTCTTCATCAGATACAGTTGCATCTACTGTAAAAAAAAAATTCCAATCATCATAATAATCATCAAATGAATTAAGATATAAATAACTTAAAGATGAAAATAGAATAAAAAAAAATAATATTACAATTTTATGATCTATTTTATCTAGAAATTTATGATTAATTTTCAATTTTGACTTTGGGTTTTATAAATTTATTATTTTCAGTTTTTATTATGAATAAGATAATTAAACAATATAAAATTGAAAATATAACTGCTAATAAGATAGTAAAAAACTTATACATCGATTGATCAAATATCAAATTAAGAATAAATAAATCTTGAAAAAAAATAGATAGTGTCAAAAATAAAATAGGTATGATTAAAAGAGTAGAAATAATGATAAATAGTTTTCTTCTATAAAAATATATTCCTGTCAAAGCAAAATCTAATTGTTTAAAAATATTATACTTGGACTTACCCCTAAGTCTTTTAAAAGGAACATATTCTAAATAATCTTTGTTCAAAAAGTATTCATGCAAAAAGCCTCTAAGAAAAAATCTGGAGATATTAGAAGAAATCACATTATTTCTCACTTTGTGTCTAAAAATGTAAAAATCTGATGACCCTGGTTTGATATTAATTTGAGTAATTTTAGAAAAAAAATAGTAAAAAAATTTTGATAAAAATATTTTTATTTTACTCTCATAATTAACATACTTTTTTTTCATTTGTACGAAATCAAGATTCTTAGATTCTAATTTACTGATCATTTGAATAAAAAGTTCTGCATCTTGTTGGCCGTCAGAATCTAGTGCTCCATAAAAGTCAGATTCATTTTTTTTTAAAGCTTCATAAATAGCAAATTGTTGACCATAATTTTTTTCAAAACTTATAAGTTGAACAAATTTTTTTAGTGAAATAATTTTTTTTGCTACCTCGTAAGATCCATCTGTGCTTCCATCATTCACTAAAATCAGACTTACATTAAATCCTAATTTTTCTAATTTCAATTTTGTGATTTCAAAACTATCAACAAATTTTTCTAAATTTTCTTTTTCATTATAAAATGAGGAAATTATTGAAATACTTTTTTTTTCATTTTTCATATAATGTCAATTAATATATTAAAAAAAAGATATGAGAAAGGTTTTGTTTAAATTTAATAGTGACGTAAAAAAATATAGGGTAGACTCATATATAAGTTTTAAAGAAAAATCTTTAAGTAGATCTAAAGTTAAAAAATTGATCTTATCAAATAATCTTAAGATTAATAAAGTTATAATTAATGATCCTTCTTATATTTTAAAGTCGGGTGACGATATTGATTTTTGTATTCAGCCTGAAAAAATACAATCATTAAAACCTTATAAATATAAACTAGATATTGTTTTTGAAGATGATGATATTATAGTCATAAATAAATCCTCGGGTATTTCAATGCATCCTGGGGCTGGAAACTTTGACAATACAATTGTAAATGCGCTTATAAGTTATAAAAAAAAACTTTCATCCCCTGAGCAAAATTTAAGGCCAGGAATAGTGCATAGAATAGATAAAAATACTTCAGGTTTAGTTGTGATAGCAAAAAATAATCAAGCGCATGAACATTTGTCAAATCAATTTAGTAAGCATACAATTACTCGAGTTTATCAATTGCTCGTTTGGGGGAAAATAAGACCTTCAAAAGGAAAAATTGAAACTTTAATAACTAGGAGCTCCAAGAATAGACAGCTAATGGAAGTAAGCAATCAAAAAGGTAAAAAAGCCATAACAAATTACAAAACCTTAGAAATTTTTGAAAATGAAAATACTCCAACCCTAAGTTTATTAGAATGTAAGTTAGAAACTGGAAGAACTCATCAAATAAGAGTTCATATGAATTATTTAGGTAACAGCATTGTTGGAGATGATAAATATAAAAAAAAATTTAAAAAAATTCAAAATATTGAAAAATCTCTTGCAGATAATCTTTCTAACCTCAAAAGACAATTTCTTCATGCCAAAACTATCGGTTTTATTCACCCAAAAAAAAATAAGGAAATGTCATTTAACTCAATTTTGCCACAAGATCTTGAAATAATTCTTAAAATGCTAAGAAATACAAAGAAATAAAATATTGAAAAAAATTAAATATTAATTAGATAAACCTCTTATGAATAGTATTACAAACAATAATCTTCCAACCCTAAGTAATGAAGGTGGGTTATCTGCGTATTTAGATCAGATAAAAAAGTTCCCTATGCTAGATGCAGAAGAAGAGTATATGCTCGCAAAAAACTGGAGAACAACAGGTAACGTAAAAGCAGCAGAGAAATTAGTAACCAGTCATTTAAGATTAGTTGCAAAAATTGCAATGGGGTACAAGGGGTATGGTTTGCCAGTAAATGAGATGATTTCAGAAGGGAATGTTGGATTAATGCAAGCTGTAAAAAAATTTGAACCAGAAAAAGGTTTTAGACTCGCTACATATGCAATGTGGTGGATTAAAGCATCTATTCAAGAATATATTTTAAGGTCATGGAGTTTGGTGAAAATTGGTACAACTGCAGCCCAAAAGAAATTATTTTTTAATCTTAAAAAATTAAAAAATCAAATTGCCCCTCAAGCCGAAGGTGATCTAAGAAGTGAGCATGTGAGCCAGATAGCAGATAAATTAGATGTAAGCAAAGAAGAGGTTGTTTCTATGAACCGAAGATTATCAGGGAAAGAATTTTCTTTAAATGCTCAAGTAGGTGAAGACGGTGATGAATGGCAAGATTGGTTAGTAGATAAAGAATTAGATCATGATCTTAAATTTGCACACCAAGAGGAAATGGAGCAAAGAAAAGATTTGCTAAAAAATTCTATCAAAGTTTTAAATGAAAGAGAAAGAGAAATTTTATATTCACGAAGACTCAATGATAATCCAACAACACTTGAAGATTTAAGTAAAAAGTACAAGATTAGTAGAGAAAGAGTAAGACAAATTGAAAATAAAGCTTTTGAAAAACTTCAAAAACATATGTTGCTTCTTGCAAAGTCTAAAAATTTATTGTCTGTTAATTAATTAAATCTCAAAGGGATTTTCAACTAATATTGTATCGTCACGTTCTGGACTAGTGGAAATACTAGAAATTTTAGTTCCAATAAAATCTTCAATAGCATAAATATAGTTCTTAGCGTTTTCAGGTAATTCCTCAATATTTTTAATTCCATTTGTTGATGTCTTCCATCCTGGAAATGTTTTATAAATTGGTTTTATTTTTAATTGATCTTCAACTGCAGCTGGAAAATAATCAATTTTTTTTCCGTCTAACTCGTATTGTATACACATATTAATTTCTTCTAATTCATCTAAAACATCTAATTTTGTAAGTGCAATTCCATCAATCCCTGAAATTTTAATTGTTTGTCTTACTAAAACTCCATCAAACCAACCACATCTTCTTTTACGACTTGTAACTGTTCCAAATTCTTTTCCTCTTGTACCTAGTAATTCACCAATTTCATTATTTAATTCTGTTGGGAAAGGACCTTCACCTACTCGTGTAGTATATGCCTTTGTTATTCCTAAAACATAGTTTATAGAATTTGGACCACATCCTGTTCCTGTAGCAGCACTTGAGGCTACAGTATTTGAAGAAGTTACAAATGGGTATGTTCCATGATCAACATCTAATAAAATACCTTGCGCACCCTCAAATAAAATCTTTTTTTTCTGCCTTTTAAATTGATCAATCTTAAGCCAAACAGGTTGAGAAAATTTTAAAATTTCAGGTGCAATTTTTAATAGATCTTTCTTTAATTTATCTTTTTCAAAAATTTTTTTTCCTAGACCTTTTCGAATAGCATTATGATGTAATAAAACTGACTCTAATCTTTGATCTAGGTTTTTTTCTGATCTTAAATCCATCACCCTTATCGATCTTCTTCCAACTTTATCTTCATATGCAGGACCTATACCTCTTCTTGTTGTTCCAATTTTTCCTTTTCCAGCAGCATCTTCTCTAATTTCATCCATCTCTCTATGAAATGGTAATATTAAATTTGCAGACTCAGAAATTATAAAATTTTCAATATCTATTTTTATACCTTTTGACTTTATTTCCTCAATTTCATCAATTAATGCCCAAGGATCAACAACAACTCCATTTCCAATTATAGAAATCTTATTTTTTCTTACTATTCCGGATGGAAGTAATCTCAACTTGTACGTAACTCCATCTATTACTAAAGTGTGACCTGCGTTATGACCGCCTTGAAATCTAATTACAACATCAGCTTGTTCTGATAGCCAATCTACAATCTTGCCTTTTCCTTCATCTCCCCATTGAGAGCCAACAACAACAATATTTTTCATTACTTAAATCTTTTATCTAAATTCATAGAGTACAGGTGATTAATTGGACCGTGTCCTTTTCCATATTTTGGGTTTGTGCTAATTGCAGAATTAACATACTTAATACCAAGCTCACAAGCTTTCTTAATAGGTTTTCCACATGATAAAAAAGTAGTTATAGCGCTAGACAAAGTGCAACCAGTACCATGAGTATTTTTTGTTTTGTATCTCTTGCTTTTAAATACTTTTATATCAGATTTGCTAACAAATATATCTTGAACAGTTTCAAATTTTAAATGGCCTCCTTTAATTAAAACATTTTTTGCACCTGATTCTATAAGTTTATTGGCTGCAAAAATCATATCTTCCTTGGTTTTTATTTTAGTTTTAGTCAATATTTCAGCCTCAGGAATATTTGGAGTAATCAACATAGCTTTTTTTATTAATTTTGATTTCAAAAGTTTAATCGCACTATTATTGATTAATTTAGTTCCACCTTTTGCAACCATAACTGGATCTAGTATAATTTTTTTTTCTTTAATAAAATTTAAAGATTTAATTACTGACTCAATGACTTTAGTCGAATGCAGCATCCCAATTTTAATTGCGTTTGGCTTTATATCTTTTGATGTAAATATAATTTGATTATAAATTTCCTTAGGATTAATAGAAACTATAGATTTTACTCCATTTGTATTTTGTGAAGTTACAGCTGTTATTGCAGTCATAGCATAAGATCCCAATGCAGTAACAGTTTTAATATCTGCCTGAATGCCCGCTCCACCAGAGGAGTCAGATCCAGCAATAATTAGAATTTTTGATTTTAGTTTCAATTTATTTAATTCTTTTTGTGATAATATTTATACACTTATTCAGAAGTTTTTTATTCTCACTTTCACCCATAACTCTGATCTTTGACTCTGTTCCAGATTTTCTAACTAATATTCTTCCATTTCCTTTCATTAGTTTTTCTGCAATTTTTATATATTTTTTAACTTCTAATTTATTTATAATGGATTTATCTTTAACATGAATATTTTTTAGAATTTGAGGTGTCCTTTTAAATGTATTAAAAAATTCACTAGCTTTTTTCCCTTTTCTTATTCCAAACAAAACCTCTAAAGAAACTAATAATCCATCTCCGGTAGTTGCAAATTTACCTAGTATAATATGTCCTGATTGTTCACCACCTAAATTAAAATTATTTTTTTGCATTTTTTCCTTCACATATCTATCACCTACATTTGACCTAATAAATTTTATTTTTTTATATTTAAAAAAATTTTCTAAACCATAATTAGACATTAAAGTACCTACTACTCCTCCTTTGAGCATTTTTTTATTTTTCCATCTTGTTGCTAAAGCAGCAATTATTTGGTCACCATCAATGATATTGCTCTTCTCATCACACATGATAATTCTATCTGCGTCACCATCTAAAGAAATACCCAAATGAGCTTTATGTTTCTTTACTGCATTTCTTATATTGCTTGGGAAAGTAGAGCCACAATTTTTGTTAATATTTAATCCATTTGGATTTACACCTATTGCAAAAACTTTTGCCCCTAATGATCTTAATAGCTCTGGTCCTGCTTTATATCCTGCACCATTTGCACAATCAATTACAATTCTTAATCCTCTCAAATTGAAATCTTTTGAAAAATTTTTTTTTAAAATTTTTATATAATCATTTGTCCCACTTTCTAATCGTTTCACTCTTCCTAAATTTTCGGGATTAGATAAATTTTTGTATATCTTTTTATCAATTAAATTTTCAATTTTCCTCTCTATATTATCTGATAATTTCATTCCATCTGGGCCAAATAATTTCAGTCCATTATCATAGTGAGGATTATGAGAAGCAGTAATCATAATACCCATATTTGCTTTCATAGATTTGGTAAGCATAGCTAAGCCATTAGTTGGTAAAGGCCCTAATGTAAAAACATGCATCCCAGCAGATGTTAATCCTGACACTAAAGCTGGTTCTAAAGAGTAACCTGAGAGCCTGGTATCCTTGGCGATAATTGCAGTTTGTTTCTTTTTTTTTTGAGATTTAAAATAAGTTCCTGAAGCTAAACCAAATTTAAAGAACATGTCACCATTTATATTTTTACTATTAATTGCTCCTCTTATTCCATCTGTTCCAAAATATTTTTTTGCCATTAATTCTTTATCAAATTTTTAAAAACTTTTATGCCTTGTAATATTTCATTAACTTCATGAACTCTTAAAATTTGTACTCCTTGCATCATCAAGTAAATTACAGACGAAACAGTTCCACCAGTTCTATTTTTTGTATCATTGTCGCCTGAAAGATCTTTGATAAATTTTTTTCTTGATATCCCAACAAGTATAGGAAAGCCTAATGAATGGAAAATAGAAATGTTGCAAATTAAATTCATATTATGTTTCAAATTTTTTCCAAAGCCTATTCCTGGATCAATAATTATATTGTTATGTTTAATGCCAATAGATCTCAAAAAATGAATTTTTTTATCAAAAAAATCATAAATATCTAATAATACATTTTTATAAACTGGATTATTTTGCATGTTTTCAGGTGTTCCTTGTGAATGTTGTAAAACAAATGGAATTTTGTATTTATTCAAAATATTTATAGTCTTTGGATCATAATTTAATCCTGATACATCATTTATAATCTTAACTCCAAGCTTGATGCCCTTTTGCATTATGTCCGACTTTCTAGTATCCAAAGAAATAGGAATTTTTTTACAGATTACTCTTAATATTTTATTTATTCTATTCCATTCTAGTTTAGAATTTATCCCTTTTGAACCTGGCTTTGTCGACTCTCCACCAACATCTATAATGCTAGCTCCAGATTCAAACATTTTAAAAGCTTGTTTAATTCCTTTTGTTTTAGTATTAAATTTTCCACCATCAGAAAAACTGTCTGGTGTTAGATTCAATATACCCATGATGTTTGGAGACTTATTAAAATTTAAATTTGCAAAATTTTTTTTTTTGGAAGTTATATATTTTAAATCTTGAGTAACTTTTTTTTTTAATATTTTAGGTAAGTTTAGTAATTTATTAATTTTAATTTTTTTTTTTGAATTTCTTGAAATTAACTCAATCTGATCAAAAGAAATCTCTTTATTACCATTTAATGGCAGTGATTTTTTATCTTTTACTAAGTTTTTTGATATTTTTCCATAATAGAAATTACACGCTCTTGTGTAATATCTAGTCATTAATACTAGTGAATAATTTTAGGTTTTAGTCCTAGAGCGCCCATCGCAGAACCTTTATCATCTTCAACCTTTAAATCTTGTTTGTCTGCAGGATATATATTTTTATTAATAATATTTTCGATTTCTTCCCCAGTTAAAGTTTCATAAGTTATAAGAGCCTTTGCAATTTTATGTAAATCATCAATTTTTTCAGTCAAAATTTCTTTAGCTTTGTTGTAGCCTTCATCAACTAATTTTCTAATTTCTTTATCAATCTTTTGAGCAACTTCCTCAGAAACTGACTGAGTTTGAGTTACTGATCTTCCCAAAAAGACCTCCTCTTGATTTTCACCATATTCAACTGGCCCCATCTCTTCGCTCATTCCATATTTTGTAACCATGGCTCTAGCTAATTGTGTGGCCTGGTTGATATCTGATCCACTTCCACCACCTGCACCAGTCGAAATATTGTCTTTTCCAAATATAACTTCTTCTGCAACTCTTCCTCCGAAACAAACTGCTAATCTTGCCTTAAGGTATTTAATTGAATGACCATGTTTATCTCTCTCTGGTAGATTCATTACCATACCTAATGCTCTACCTCTTGGTATAATTGTAGCTTTATGTATAGGGTCATAAACAGGCATATTAAATGATACTAAAGCATGTCCTCCTTCATGATATGCTGTTAATTTTTTTTCATCCTCTGTCATAACCATTGATCGTCTTTCAGCACCCATCATCACTTTATCTTTGGCTTCCTCAAATTCACTGACAGTTACAATTCTCTTATTTTTTCTTGCAGCTAATAAAGCTGACTCGTTTACTAAGTTTGCAAGATCTGCTCCTGAAAATCCTGGGGTTCCTCTAGCAATTGTTCTTAAATTTACGTCTGGTCCCATCTTGATTTTTTTAACATGAACTTTTAAAATTTTTTCTCTTCCTATAATATCTGGATTCGAAACAACTACCTGCCTATCAAATCGTCCTGGTCTCAATAAAGCTGGATCTAAAACATCTGGTCTATTTGTTGCAGCAATAATTATAACACCTTCATTAGTATCAAAACCATCCATTTCAACAAGAAGCTGATTGAGAGTTTGTTCCCTTTCATCATTTCCTCCACCTAAACCTGCACCTCTACTTCTTCCAACTGCATCAATTTCATCAATAAAAATTATACATGGAGAATTTTTTTTACCTTGCTCAAACATGTCTCTTACTCGTGAAGCTCCTACTCCTACAAACATTTCAACGAAGTCTGATCCAGAAATTGTAAAAAAAGGAACTCCTGCTTCTCCAGCAATAGCTCGGGCTAATAATGTTTTACCTGTTCCTGGAGGTCCAACCAATAAGGCACCTCTTGGAATTTTTCCACCAAGCCTACTAAATTTTTTTGGGTCTTTTAAAAATTCAACTATTTCCTCAACTTCTTCTTTAGCTTCTTCGACGCCAGCAACATCATTAAACGTAACTTTTCCTTTAAGCTCATTCATCATTTTTGCTTTTGATCTTCCAAATCCCATTGCACCACCTTTGCCACCTTGCATTTGTCTCATAAAGAAAATCCAAACCGCAATTAACAATAACATCGGAAACCATGAAAGTAGAACTCCAAATAGTGATGGCATTTTTTCATCAATTGGTGCAGCAGATATACTTACGCCCTTGTCAGAAAGTTTTTCAATTAGATTTGGATCATTAGGTGAGTAGGTTGTAAAACTATTTCCATTAGAATAGACACCTTTTATATTGTTTCCTTGAATTTCGACTTTTAAGACTTCTCCATTATCTACCGAAGTTAAAAATTCTGAAAATATAACTTGATTACTTCCTCGAGTATTTGATTGAGGGTTTTTAAACATATTGTAAAGGCCTATAGTTAAAAAAACTATTATTGCCCACATAGCTATATTTTTCATATTCATACCTTTAAAATAAGAATTATCATAAATTAAACAAGAGGCAATTTTGATTATTGTCGCTATAATTGTTATTCTTTTGAAATAATTACTGTCTGATTAACCTTTTTAATGATGCAGCCCCCTAGAGTTACTTTTAAAAATTTGTCATTTTTAATAGCATCAATAATCCTATCTAGCTTTTTTCCCCTGACCGAGTAATATTTTCTGCCAATAAGTTTAATCGATTCTGAAAAGCCTCTAAATATGATTTCGTGGGGTTGTTGAAAAAAATTTTTATTTAACATTAATTGATTATTTTTATGATAAAAAGAGTTATTAAGCAAATTTTGCTTTACATAAAAATCTACAACAAAATTAGAGTCTTTTAAGTTTTTAATTGTTTTAAGAAATTTGTTTTTATCTAAACCATTTTTCTGAAGGTCAAAAATTAATTTTCTAATCCTTATTCTAAGATATTTTTCATCTTTATTCGTTGGATCATTTACGTAGAAATTAAAAACTTTTTTTGAGATATATTCTAAATCATCTTTATTTTGATTTAATAAAGGTCTTAATAAATGTTTATTACTAATTTTACTTTTTATGTTTAAAGATACAAGTCCATTTAATCCACTTCCTCTCAACATTCTAATAAAAAAATTTTCAAATAAATCATCTCTATGATGTCCGATTAGAATATTGTTTATCTTGAATTTATCACTATATGCGAAAAGTAATTCGTACCTTTTTTTTCTTGCTAATGACTGTATATTTTTTGTTGGTTTTTTTCCCTTCCAGCTTAAAATATCAGCATGAATAAAGAATCTTTTTAGAACACTTTTTACTAATTTTGACTCTTTAGAAGACTCAGGTCTTAATTTATGATCGATTATTAAGAATTTAGGATTTAGTCCCTTTTTAATCGAGTATATCTTCGCTAAAAAAGCTAATGCTAGACTGTCTGCTCCACCAGAGACTGCCACTACAAAATTTTGATTAATATTTAAAAAGTTCTCAAAATTTTTATAAATTTGTTGAATTTTTTTATTGTTTAACTTTTCCTTAAGGAGTTTAGGAATTTTGATTTTTACACTCAAACTTTTGAGACTCATATTTTGCTTTTTGTATTACAGATTGATTTGCTTTAGGGTATTGTTTTTCAACACCATTTATCATTTTACAACCTTGATCTTTTTCTCCAATCTGTATCATGGATACACCAAGCTTTAATAAATTTATAGGAGCTTTTTCTCCTTTTGGATATTTTTGGTAACCTTCTAAATACGCTGATGCTGCGTCAGTATAAAGTTGTCTAATTCTAAAAGTTTCTGCATACCAGTATTGAGCATTACCAGCTAGGCTATGTTCTGGATTAGTTATTACAAATTCTCTAAATGCTCTTTCTGCAGTTGCGTAATCGCCAACTTTTAAAAAACTTGTTGCAAACTCATATTGTTTATCTGGATTTTCATTTGGAAGTATCTTTTCCTCTGATTGAAAATTTTCTGTAACAATAGTGGCAGTGGTATCAATTGATTGTGTTTTTTGTGATGTTTCATTTGTGGTGGTATCTTTATAAGATATCGATCCAAGATCTTGTGGTTTAGAACTCCCAGGTAAATCTTCATCATTATTTTCATTATTTTTTTTCGCAACTATTTTATTACTTCCACCAGATAATAAAGTGCTCTCTAAATCTTGAAATCTCAACTGATTATCTGACTGAACTTTTGACATTCTGTTGGACAATTTATCTAACTTAAAATTTATTTCTTCAAATTTATTTGTTAATTGCTGAAACTGATTTTCTATCTCAGAAAGTTTTAATAAGTGTCTAGTTAAAACATCTTCAGAATTAATACTTGAATCATCAGATGAGCTATTGTTATTAGTGTTATTTAATTGAACTGAGCTTGAATAAACTGCTTTTTCTAAAGTTTTAATATCTTTCTGAATTTGTTCTAATGTTTCATAAATGTTATGATTTTCTGCGAACGAAATTGAACAAATCAATATGAAAAAGTTTACTATAAAAGAAAATTTTAAAATTAATTTCTTTAGATGAGATTTCATATCTCAGGTTATTATTAAAATAATGGCAAAAAAAAGACCCTCATTCATTTAACGAACAAGGGTCTTTGAGATATAATATTTAATTTGCTTTAACAGATACTGATCTTCTATTTTTTGACCATGCTAAAGGATTTGATCCTGAGTCAACAGGTCTTTCTTTACCATAACTTAAAACAGATATTCTGTCTGAAGAAATTCCATAAGTCATTAAATAGTCTTTTGCAGCATTTGCTCTTCTTTCACCTAAAGCTAAGTTGTACTCTCTTGTACCTCTCTCATCAGCATGTCCTTCTAGAACAATAGTGATATCAGAATTTTTTCTTAACCAAGCTGCTTGTTTTCTTAATGTCTCTCTTGAAGCCGTGGTTAAAACTGACTCGTTTGTTGCAAAGAAAACTCTGTCAGGAACTCCTGAAGCTAAGTATTCAACAGTGTCTGTGCCTGTGTATACGTCACCTTGCATTTGTCCTGTTGATTTCTTTGATGTTGCACATGCAGATAGTGCTAAACACGCAACTGTTATTAAAAAAGCGTTTTTTAGAATTTTGTTTAGTTTCATTATTGCTCCTTGATCAATATTTCTTATTCTTACTTTTTCACAACTAATTAGATGTTTCAAGTTAAAAAATCAAGATAATAGTGTTTAATTACTTAATAAAGATGACCATGATGGGTCTGATGCATCCGTTGGGGTGGTTACAAGCCTCTCATTATATCCTGTCAAATCAATAGACCATAATTTGGCGGAAAAACCCTCTCCCTTATCATTAGTTTTGGTCTCCCTATAAAAAATTAAAACCCTACCATTGGGTGACCATGAAGGTGCTTCTTGATAAAAATTTTCTGTCAACAATCTTTCTCCACTTCCATCTGTTCTCATAACTCCAATATAAAATTTTCCTTTATGTAATTTGGTAAATGCAATTAAATCTCCCCTTGGAGACCAAACTGGTGTTCCATATAATCCTCTTCCAAAAGAAATCCTTTTTACATTACTACCATCTTTTTTCATAATATAAATTTGCTGATAACCACTTCTATCAGAGTTAAAACAAATATATTTTCCGTCTGGAGAATATGAGGGTGAAGTATCTATTGAAGGATGATTGGTAATTTTTTCAACAATTCTATTCTCTAAATCCATGGTATATATATCTGAATTGCCATCTTTAGCAAAACTCATTATAATTTTTTTTCCATCAGGGGAAAACCTTGGTGCAAAAGTCATTCCAGGAAAATCACCAACCACCTCTTGCATTCCTGTTTCGATATCTAAAAGGTAAACTCTAGGTAAATTTCTAAAATAGGATAGATAAGTAACCATCTGACTTGTAGGATTAAACCTAGGTGTTAATACAAGCTCATTTCCTAAAGTTAAAAATTTATTATTTTCTCCATCCTGATCCATAATTGCAAGTTTTTTTACTCTTCTAGTTTTTGGACCTTCTTCAGCTACATAAATTATTCTCGTATCAAAATAACCTTTTTCACCTGTTAAACGTTCGTAAACTTTATCTGTTATAATGTGGCCTACTCTTCTCCAATTATTTGGAACTGTTGTAAAAGCAAGAGCCATCATTTCTTTTCCGGCAAGAACATCCCACAATCTAAACTCAACCCTTAACTTATCATCTACAAAATTTACTTTCCCTGTAATTAATGCTTGAGCTTTAATTAAATTCCAATCTTCAAATCTTGGTTTAAGATTTGCAATATCTGGCTCTTGAAGAAAAGCATCTTTATTTAATGGATTAAATAATCCCGAAGTCTTCAAATTTTTTTCAACAACTGCTGAAATTTCTATACCTATATTTTTTTTTTTCAGGATTTTTTGAAAATTCTGTCTTGAATTTTCATCAATCGATAAAGGAGATACTGCTATAGGAAGAGGATTTAAATTACCTCTAGTAATATCGACCTCGATCAAAGCAAAGGCTTTGGCAGGTAAAATAAGAAATAAAATTATTATAAAAATTCTTTTCATAAGATATATTACCCTTCTAGCATCTCTCTTGCATCAAAATTTAATTGTAATTCTTTCCATCTTTCATACCCAGTAGTTGGTACTCTAAGTGGTTGACATAATTTCACAGCTCTCAATGCACTTTCGGCTAAAACTTTATAAAATCCTTGACCTGGTTTATTCATTCTAGCATGATCCAATATTTCTGATTGAGACACAGTGCCATCAGGATTTAGTTGAAGTTTTATTCTTACCAATAAATTTTCATTATATGGTAAACCCAAAGGTATACTCCAACAACCAAATATTTGTGCTTTTAAAGCATCTTCTTCACTTAAAGATAAACCAGTATTTTCTAAATTTTTCTGTTGATCTTGTGTAACTTTATCTGTCTTTTTATTGGTTTCAGATGTTTCAATTTTAGATTTATCAATTAATGCTGCTATATTGTTAGGATCAAATAACTCTTTTTTCTCAAATTCAGATACTTGCTTTACTTCATTATCAATTTTTTCAGGGTTTTGTTTATCCTCTTTAATTTTTTCAACCTTTTTTACTTTGTCCTCTGGCATTGGTACCGAGTCAGGTTTAATTTTTTTAACTTTTTTTGGCGGTGCTTGCTCAGAAACTAACTTTTTTTCCTTTTCTTTTATTTTTTCAATTGTTTTTTTTGCTTTTGGAGCAAATGGGATGTTGGTCTTGTCTGTAATTTGTATTAATTCAACTGATACAATTGGTGGAAGATCAATTGGTTTTTTTGCCAAAAATGGCAAGCTCATCGCTGTAATAATAATTAATATCAAATGTAAAACAGAGGAGATTAATAAGCTTTTATTCACTTTTGCTTACCTTTCTTTATATGGCTCAGAAATAAGTGCTACTTTTGTAAAACCTGACCCTGACAAGAGGCCCATAATTTCCAAAACTCTTCCATAGTTTATAGTTTTATCACCTCTTACATAAATTCTTGTGTCAGTTCTATTTTTTGAAACAGCCAATACTTTAGCTATAATTTTATCATATTCTACTTTTGACTCTTGTATAAAAATCTCTCCTTTTGAATTAATAGATAATGTTAAAGGTTCAGCTTCTTCGGGAAGAGAGTCTGCTGAACTTTCTGGCAAATCTACCTGCACTCCTACAGTCAAAAGAGGAGCCGTAACCATAAATATAATTAAAAGTACCAACATTACATCAACAAATGGTGTAACATTTATTTCGCTCATTGGTTCCTTTGATGAACGGTTTAATTTAAAAGCCATTTTAGATTATAGTTAAAAATCTTTTTGAAAAATTTTCTAATTTTTTTGAATACAAAATTGAGTCGTTATTAAATTTATTATATGCAATAACTGCAGGGATTGCCGCCAACAATCCTAACGCTGTTGCAAATAACGCTTCTGCTATTCCAGGTGCAACTATAGCTAAACTAGTATTTCTTGAAATTGCAATAGATTGAAAGGAATTCATGATTCCCCAGACTGTTCCAAATAAACCAATAAAAGGAGCAGTGGATCCTACTGTTGCTAAGAAAGTATAACCTTTACTTATTTTAGACATCTGTTTTTCTATTCCAGTCTCCAACATAGTGGTCATCCTGTCATGTAAGTCAGTTTTTGATTTTCTTTTTAATAAACTCTGCATTGCATCTTTAAAAACTAATGCCATTGGGTCTTCTGTGTTTGATGGAAGATTATTATAAAATGACTCTGCAGACTTAGAATTCCAAAACTTTGTCTCAAACTCTTCAGTAGATTGATTTATTTTTTTAAATAATCTAATTTTTTCTATAATTACTGCCCATGAATAAATTGAACAAGCTATTAACAAAATAATTACAGTTTTGACTATAATGTCTGCACGAATGAATAAATTTAAAAGAGAAAAATCAGCACTTGATGCTAATCCTACTGCTTGAGTTGAAATATCAGCTTCCATAAAGCCTTCTCACACTTAAATGTGTCATGAATTTGTCTTTGATTTATCAAATTATTCCTCAAATTTATATGTTTCGTAGTAAAAACTAGCAATTAATATTGCGTCTGCTTTATTTGAGTCTTTTTTTTTTGAAAGTTGCCATGAAAAAGATGGAAACATCTCTATTGCTTTGGTTCTACTAGCGTCCTTTTCTGAATTAATTAAACTAAAATATTTTTTCCATTTAGCTGGTCTTATAAAATACATTGGTAATTGCATTGCAGAACAAATTCCTTTTAAAATTCCAAAAGATTGTCCAAAATTAAACATACTTGTAACTCCTTGACCTGGCATTGCTGAAACTTGTTCTATAATTACCCTAATATTTTGTTTTTCAATTTTATTTATCCTTTTTAAAATTTCGTTGTAAATTTGAGAACCATTCACTTGCCTTTTATTTTTTTTCCCATCTGTCATCGTTGGCATTTCAATTACATCAATAATTTTTCCGTCTTCAAAAAAACAAATTGATCCAGATATTCCAGGGTCTATGCCGATAATTAACATAATCTATTTTATAAATTCAACATTTGAATAAATATTTTGTACATCATCATCCTCTTCTAATGTTTCAAAAAAATTAATCAAATTTTCATGTTTATTTTTAGAAATTTCAATACTGTTAAGTGGTCGCCATTCAATTTCAGTTGATATGAAATTATTAATTTCTTTTTCTAATTCTTTCTTCACATTGTATATTTCGTTAATTGGACATTGAATTTCATGAAAATAACTATTTGATTTACATTCGTCAGCACCGGCATTTATAGCTAATTCTAAGATACGTTCATCTGAAACCTCTTTTTTTTCAATTTTAATTATACCTAATTGATTAAAATTATGTGAAGCAGAGCCCTGGGTACCAAGACTGCCTCCAGCTTTTTGAAAAATAGTTCTGATATTAGATGCAGTTCTGTTTTTATTATCCGTGAGAGTTTCTACAATAACAGCAACCTTATCTGGGCCAAAGCCTTCATACCTTAAATTTTCAAAATTTAATTCAGTGTTAACAGATGATTTATCGATTGCTCTTTCAATATTATCTTTTGGCATATTTGCTGACCTTGCAGCTTGAATAGCAGATCTCAGTCTGGGATTCATTGCAGGATCTTTATCTCCTAGCTTTGCTGCTACAGTTATTTCTTTTGATAATTTCGAAAAAATTTTTGATCTCTGCTTATCAGCTTTACCTTTTTTATGTTTAATACCCGCCCAATGTGAATGTCCTGCCATAAATTATTTAAGTATTACTCAACTGACCTCCAAAAATAAAACTTTTTATTTTTTTAGCTAAACCTGTTTTTATATCACAATCAACAATAACACCACATAAAGTGGCCTCACCCTCTGCCGGGAAGTGTTTAATAGAGTCTTTTTTTAAAAATCTATTTAATGAATTATTTTTATTCATTCCTATTACTGAATTATAATCACCACACATTCCTGCATCTGTTTGATACGCAGTTCCATTTTCTAAAACTCTAGCATCATTAGTTGGTATATGTGTATGAGTTCCAATAACCAAAGTTGCTTTTCCATCAAAATAATGTCCTACAGCATTTTTCTCACTAGTAATTTCTCCATGAAAATCAACTACTAGAAAATCATAATCTTCTTTTAATTTATATTTTTCCATAAAGTTTTTTGACGTTTCAAAAACATCCTCACATTTTTTCATAAAAACATTTCCCATTAAATTTAGGACACCAATTTTAATATCTTTAGAAGTAGTATAAATTTCAAATCCTTTACCTGGTGCTGGTTCAAATAAATTTTTTGGACGTAGTAATCGATTTTCTTTATCTATAAAATTCATTATATTTTTTTGATCCCAAACATGATTTCCAGTTGTGATCACATTAACACCACATCTAAAAAAATCCTCACAAATTTCTTTTGTTAATCCAACACCTGTGTCATCCGCATTTTCAGCATTTACAATTACAAAATCAATATTATTTATCTTTATTTGATTAAGAAGATTATTCATTATTTTCGAACAACCTGAAATTCCAACCACGTCCCCTAAAAATAATATTTTCATTTAGTTTTGTTTTTCTGTGACTATAAAATCTAATTTAATGTCATATTTATTAATTGGTATCTTTTTAGCTTTTTGAAAAGAATAAGCTAAACCGATTGTTATAATCTTTTTTTTTTTCTTAAGTTTTTTTATATATCTATCGTAAAATCCTCCACCATAGCCAACTCTATTAAGATGTTTGTCAAAAGCCACAAGAGGTACTAACAAAATATTAGGATAATTTATTTTGTTTGAAGTTGGCTCAGGAATTCCATATTTGTTAATTAATAAGGGATCTTTAGCCGACCAATGAAAAAAATCCATTTGATAGTTTTTATTTATTTTAGGCAATGTAACTAAGAAATTTAGTTTTTCAAATTTCTCTAAAATTTTAATTACATTTACTTCATAATTATATGGATAATATCCACCAATAATTTTATTGTTAATTTTTTCTTTTTTTACTATTTTTATAATATTGTTAAAATTTATCTCTTCATACTTGGGGTATTTTCTTTTCCTAATTTTTAAAATTTTTTTTCTGAGTTGAGATTTTGACACAATGATTTTAAGATAAATTTTCTAAATTTGCCTTTTCAACAAAACTTGAAATTTCATCAGTTGCTTCATCAATTAGTTTTTCGTAATTTTCTTTATTTTTTTCAATTTCTTCTTTTAACTTAAAATGGTTTTCATTTAATTGATCAATTTCTAATTCTTTTTTATCTCTATATTCATAGATTAAAGATTTAAGTTCTTTAAATTTATTAGTCAAATTTTTTAATTCATCCTTTTTTTGATCTACTTTTTTCTTAGTTTCATAATATTCATCCATTACTTTAACAGCTGTAATTAATAAAAGTTTATTTTCACCTAAATTTCCTAAATCGTTTTTAAGATTATTGAATTTTTGATTAATTTGAATTAATAATTCTTCTAAATGTTCTTCTTGTCCATCCTCACATGATAACAAAAATTCTTTTCCGTTAAATTTAATACTTACGTTTGCCATTTATCTATTTCTTCTAGTAAAGTATCTGTTTCTTGATTTAATTCATCAATTTTTTCAGAAAACTCCATTTGTTTTTTTTGCTCAATTTTTTCTTGATTTTGAAATTCATCTAATTTTTTACTTAAATTATTAAAATCATCTGTTAAACTTTTAAATTTTTCCTCTAAATCTTGTTTTTCAATTTCTAATTGATTTTTCTGACTTTTTAAATTTTCAATGTTTTTTTTTATTTCTGGGTTTCCGAGATTTAAATTTTTTAATTTTGTTAACGCCAAATTCAATCTTTTTTCTTTTTCAGTCACAGATTTCATATATATATAATTATATTATTAAATAGAATCTTCTTAGTCTAGGCAGGATAATTTTTTGAGCAAACAATATAAAGAACTAGCTAATTGTATTAGATTTTTGTCTATGGATGCAGTTCAAAAAGCTAATTCTGGGCATCCAGGAATGCCAATGGGAATGGCTGATGTGGCAACTGTCCTTTTTAAAGATTTTTTAAATTTTAACCCAAAGAACCCAAGCTGGATAAACAGGGACAGGTTTGTGCTTTCTGCGGGACATGGTTCTATGTTGCTTTATTCACTTTTATATTTGACTGGTTATAAAAGTGTTTCAATATCTGATATAAAAAATTTTAGACAAATAGATTGCATTTGTGCCGGTCATCCTGAATACCATCCAAATTCTGGAATAGAGACTACTACTGGTCCCTTAGGGCAAGGAATTTCGAATGCAGTTGGTTTTGCTATATCAGAAGAAATTTTAAAAAAAAAACTTGGTAAAAAAAAAATTAATCACAAAACTTATGTCCTAGCTGGAGATGGATGCTTAATGGAAGGAATAAGCCATGAAGCATTAAGTCTAGCTGGACATTTAAAATTAAAAAATCTGATTTTACTTTTTGACAATAATTCAATTTCTATTGATGGACCAACTAGCTTAGCTGTTTCTGATGACCACGAAAAAAGGTTTAAGAGTTATGGTTGGAATTATTTAAAAATTAATGGTCATAATTACAAAGAGATAACCAAAGCTTTAAAAAAAGCACAAAAATCAAAAAGGCCTATTGCCATTTCTTGTAAAACGACAATTGGTTATGGCTCACCAAATAAAAGTGGAAAAGCATCATCTCATGGAAGTCCTTTAGGAGAAGATGAAATAAATTTAGTAAGAAAAAAATTAGGATGGAAATATGAACCTTTTCAAATTTCAAAAAATTTATTAAATGAGTGGAAAAAAATTGGGAATGAAGCTAGCAAAAAAGCTAAGAAACATGAAAATAAATTTAAAAATATTTTATTAAAAAATGAAAAACTAAGTTCATTCAATAATTCAATTGAAAAACTTAAAAAAAATTACTTAAAAAACTCTAAATCTCTAGCAACCAGAAAAGCTTCTGAAATGTTTTTAGATATAGTTTCTAAATTGCCAAATCTTATTGGAGGTTCAGCTGATCTTGCTGGTTCAAATAATACTAAAACTAAAGACCATAAAATAATTAAGCCAACAAATTTTTCAGGAAATTATATTCACTATGGAGTTAGAGAACATGCAATGTGTGGAATAATGAACGGAATAGCTTTGCATAGTAATTTGATCCCATATGGTGGAACTTTTTTAATTTTTAGTGATTACTGCAAGCCATCTATTAGATTGGCGGCTATGATGAAACAAAGAGTTATTTATATTTTTACACATGATTCTATTGGACTTGGAGAAGATGGACCAACTCATCAGCCAATTGAACAACTAACTGGTTTAAGATCAATTCCAAATCTGAATGTATTTAGACCAGCTGACTTAATTGAAACATTTGAGAGTTGGCAATTAGCTATTGAAAGTAAAAATACACCAAGTGTAATCGCTCTAACACGACAGGGTGTTAAACCAATAAGAAATCAATATAACACAAAAAATGAATCATCTTGTGGTGCTTATGAAGTTTTAAGAACTGGAGAAGAAATAAAATTGACATTAATTTCCTCAGGTTCAGAAACAAGTTTAGCTTGTGACATTAGTCATAAATTAGCCACAGAAAGTATTTATTCGAAAGTAATATCCATGCCTTGTCAGGAATTATTTGATCAACAAAGTAAAGATTATAAAAATAAAATTCTAACTGAAACTGAAATGGTTGTTTCTATTGAAGCTTCTGAAACAAATTATTGGAAAAAATATACAGGTACGAATGGATTAAACTTTGGAATTAATGATTTCGGAAAAAGTGCACCTTATAAAGAAATTTATGAACATTTTAAATTAAGTTCGGAAAGTATAATTAAAGAGATTAAAAAAAAACTATGAAAATAAAAGTTGGCATAAACGGAATGGGTAGAATTGGAAGAATGATTATTCGATCTATAATTGAGACCAATGATAAGAATATAGAAATTAAACATATCAACAATAGAACAAATTCTGAAGCTTGTTCAACTCTCTTAAAATATGATTCCATCCATGGAAAATTTAAAGCTGATATAGATTTTGATGATAAACATCTGATTATTAACAAAAATAAAATTACCTTTAGTCAAGAAACAGACTTAAAAAATATTAACTGGGGGAAACATGGTGTGGATTATGTTTTTGAATGCACTGGGAAATTTAATTCTAAAGATAAATTAAAAACTCATCTTGATAATGGAGCAAAAAAAGTTCTTGTTTCTGCGCCATGTAAAAATGCTGATAAAACCATTGTATTTGGAGTGAATGAATTAGAACTGAAAAAAGATGACAAAGTTATTTCTGCTGCTTCTTGTACAACGAATTGTCTCGCACCAGTGGTTCATGTTTTAAATGAAAATTTTGAAATCGAAAAAGGCTTTATGACAACAATTCATGCTTATACAAGTGATCAAAGAATTTTGGATAATTCTCATAAAGATCCGAGAAGAGCTCGTTCGGCAGGCCAATCTATTGTTCCCACCTCGACTGGTGCATCAAAAGCTATAGGTGAAATTATACCCTCTCTTAAAGGAAAATTAGAAGGTATAGCAATGAGGGTACCTACGCCTAATGTTTCTTTAGTTGAACTTGTCTTTTGTACAAAAAAAGACTTAAGTGTAGAAAAAATTAATTCAGCATTTCTAAACTTTAGCAAAAAAAGCAAGGTTCTTGAAATTACTCAAGAAAAACTTGTATCTATAGACTTCAACCATAATCCCGCCTCATCTATCGTTGATGCAAGTTTGACAAATGTTGTCGGAGGAAATATGGGTAAAATTTCGGCTTGGTACGATAATGAGTGGGGTTTTTCAAATAGAATGTGTGACATAGCAGAATACCTTCATAAAATTTCTTAATGAAATATATTAAAGATCAAGAAAATTTGAGTGAAAAAATAGTTTTATTGAGACTAGATTTAAATGTTCCTCTCAAAAATGGAATGATTACAGACCAAACAAGAATAGATAAAATATTACCTGTAATTAATTTTTTAATAAAAAAGAAATCTAAGATTTTAGTCATTTCTCATGTTGGTCGACCGAAAGGTAAGGTTGATAAAGCTCTTTCGCTTAAGCCAATTTGTGAAAGTTTAGAAAAAAAATTAAATCAAAAAGTTAGCCTCATTAAAGATAATATTTTAGAGCTTAAAAGAGATAATTTATTTAATGATCCAAAAGAACAAATTATTTTTTTGGAAAATATTAGATTTTATGAGCAAGAAGAAAAAAATGACACAATTTTTTCAAAACATTTATCAAAACTAGCAGACATATTTGTGAATGATGCTTTTTCTTGTTCACACAGAGCTCACGCTTCAGTTAGTAAAATTACTGAATTTTTACCTTCTTATGCTGGTTTACAATTAGAAACAGAGATTAATGCATTAAAAAAAGTAACAACTGAAATAAAAAAACCTATTGCATGCATTGTTGGAGGATCAAAAATCTCAACAAAAATCAGTATAATAAAAAATTTAATACCGAAATTTGATAATATTATTATTGTGGGTGGTATGGCTAATAATATTCTCAATTATTTAGGAAAACCAATAGGAAAATCAATTAAAGAGGATAATTGTGAGTCGATTATTGAGGACATTTTTAAAACTGCAAAAAACCATTCATGTAAAATTATCTATCCTGAAGATGTTGTTGTAGGAAAAAATAAAGAAGATAAGGCTCAAATCAAAGAATTAAATGAAGTAAATAATGATGATTTAATCTTAGACATTGGACCAAGAACTGTAAATAAAATTCAAAATATAATTGAAAAAAGTGAAACTATTTTGTGGAATGGTCCAGCAGGTTACTTTGAAAACCCTAGTTTTGCATTAGGTAGTTATGAGATTGCAAAAAAAATTGTTGAGAAAAGTAAAAATAATTTGATTTATTCTATAGCAGGTGGTGGAGATACAATTGCAGTTTTGAATCAAATCAATGTAATTAATAATTTTAATTTTGTTTCAACTGCTGGTGGAGCATTTTTAGAATATCTTGAAGGAAAAGAACTTCCTGGTATAAAAGCTTTAAATTAATATGTCTGAACTAAATAAAATAGCATTAGAAATTTTAAACAATGGAAAAGGAATTCTGGCTGCTGATGAAAGCACTGGCACAATGACAAAAAGATTAGAGGGTGTCAGTGTTCCATCAACTCCAGAAAATAGACTATTGTTTAGAGAAACTCTTTTTAGTTCTTTGGGTATGAAAGAATTTATAGGTGGTGTGATTTTATATGATGAAACTATTAAACAAACATCTTCTAAAAAAAACAAGATCCCAGAATTAATTTCATCTATGGGCTCTCATCCTGGTATAAAAGTGGATACAGGAGCAAAAGTTTTAGCAGGATCACCGAATGAAAAAATTACAGAAGGTCTTGATGGGTTAAGAGATAGATTGAGAGAATATTTTCATCTTGGGGCAAAATTTACAAAATGGAGAGGTGTTTATAATATATCTAAAGATTATCCCAGCAAACTATCCATACAATCGAATGCTCATGCGCTAGCTAGATACTCTGCATTAGTTCAAGAATCTAATATGGTTCCTATTGTTGAGCCTGAAGTATTAATGGATGGTGATCATTCGGCAAAAGACTGTTATCAAAAAACCTCTGAAGTAATAAAAAAATGTTTTGAAGAGCTTATTTTACACAAAGTTGATTTAACAGGAATTATATTAAAACCCAACATGATTTTATCAGGTAATAAATCTAAAAATAAAATTTCTAATGAGGAAATTGCAAAGTTAACTTTGGAATGTTTAAAAAATTCAGTCCCATCTGAAGTGCCAGGTATCGCATTTTTATCTGGTGGACAATCAGAATTAGAGGCAACAGAAAATCTTAATTTAATAAATAAATTAAATGATACAAATTTTATAATGAGCTATTCTTATGGTAGAGCTCTTCAACAAAGTGCTTTAAAATTTTGGTCAAAAAATATACAAGACATCGATGGCACTCAGAGAATTTTCAATCATAGAGCAAAAATGAATACATTAGCAGCTCAGGGAAAATGGTCAAAAGAAATTGAAAATCAATAAAAAAAAATTTATTTATCTCATATCACCCAACAAAATAGAAAATAAATTTTTTAATGACTTAATTGAAATATTAAAATTAAAAAAAGTTAGTTTCTTTCAACTCAGGCTCAAAAACACATCTTTTAAAAAAAAACTATTAATTGGAAAGAAAGTAAAAAAAATTTGCAAAAAATATAATACAAAATTAATAATTAATGATGACGTTCATCTTGCTAAAGAATTAAATTCTGATGGATGTCATTTAGGTCAAAAGGATATGCATATACTTAAAGCTAAAAAGTACTTCAAAAATAAGATTATTGGAATTACTTGTCATAATTCAATTAAACTAGTTAAAGCTGCAATAAAGAATAAAGCTGATTATTTGGCTTTAGGAGCATTTAATACATCAAAAACAAAAAAAACTAAATATAAAGCTAATATAAATTTACTTAAAAGGATAAAAAAAATAACAAAAACTCCAATTGTTGCTATTGGTGGTATTAATTCACATAATTATCAAAAACTACTGTTGAATAAAGCAAACTTTTTAGCTATCTCAGGCTACATTTGGAAGAATAAAAAATACAAACCAACTGAGGCAATTAAATATCTAAAATGAAAATTAACGCTGGTGAAATAAGAGTAGGAATGTTGATAGAGTATAAGAATGATTTATGGCAAGTACTTAAAACCCAACACGTAAAACCAGGAAAGGGCGGAGCATTTGCACAAGTTGAAATGAAAAGCGTTAATAAAAATACAAAATTGAATGAAAGATTTAGATCAAATGAAACTGTAGAAAAAGCTTCTTTGGAGGAAATTAATTACAATTTTTTATATGAAGATGAAAACGGATATTTTTTTATACAGCCAAAAACTTTTGAACAAATAGAAATTAAAAAAGATATTATTGGTGAAAAAGGTAAATTGCTTACTGAAAACCTAGAGGTATCGGTAAGTTTTTATAACGATGCTCCAATTTCCGTTGATTTGCCAAATCAAGTGACATGCAAAATAGAAACAACTGATGCAGCTCTTAAAGGTCAAACAGTTTCCTCGTCATATAAACCAGCTGTGCTTGATAATGGTTTGAACATTCAGGTACCTCCCTTTATTGAATCTGGAGATGAGGTAATTATTGATACTAGAAATCTTGAGTATGTAAAAAAAATTTGATTTTATGAATTCGATTTCGGCTAACTTAAATGTAATGATTAAAGCAAGTGAAAAAGCTTCGAAGACATTAATTAGAGATTTTGGAGAAATTGAAAAATTACAAGTATCTAAAAAAGGACCAACAGATTTTGTAACTAATTCTGATTTTAAGGTAGAAAAAATAATTATAGAAGAATTAGAAAAAGCAAGGCCAACCTACTCCTTAATATCTGAAGAAAGAGGGATTAAAAATAATAAGGATAATAACAATACATGGATAATTGACCCGATTGATGGCACTATAAATTTTTTACATGGTATTCCTCATTTTGCAATATCTATCGCCTTAAAATCAAATGATGAGATAATCTCAGGATTAATTTTTGATCCAATAAAAAATGAAATTTTTTTTGCCGAAAAAAATAATGGTGCTTTTTTCAACAATCAAAGGATAAGGGTTTCTAATAAAAATAATATTCAAGATTGTTTATTTGCAATAAGTGGAAACATTGGGAGTGAACTAGGTTTTCCGAGTAGAAAAACTGGATGTGCTGCTTTAGATTTAGCATATGTTGCATCAGGAAGATATGATGGATATTTTCAAAAAGATTTAAATTTGTGGGATATTGCGGCTGGTATTGTTTTGGTTAAAGAGGCAGGTGGAATAATAAATGACATAAACCTTAATAACCTTGAAAATATAAATGTTATTGCGTCTAATCCAAATATAAACACAAAATTCCAAGAAAAATTACATAACTTTTAATTGTTTTAAAAAAATCATTTGCTATAAGTCTCGAAATGAAAAAAAAAATTCATCCTAACTACCACACTATAAAAGTGGAGATGACTGATGGCACTCAATTTGAAACAAAATCAACTTGGGGGGCTGAAGGTGATTTGCTTAAACTAGAAATTGACCCTAAGTCTCACTCTGCCTGGACTGGCGGAAAACAGAAATTGATGGATAAAGGAAGAATTAGTAAATTTAATAAAAAATTTCAAAATTTTAAATCAGAAAAAAAAAGCTAAATGTCAAATGCACCTTTAATGCCAATGGCAACTGCTGTATGGCTCGTTGAAAATACAACTCTTACATTTAAACAAATAGCAGATTTTTGTAAACTGCATGAAGTTGAAATCCAAGGTATCGCAGATGGAGAAGTGGCAAAGGGTATTAAAGCTTATAATCCAATTATATCTGGACAGCTTTCAAGGGAAGAGATTGACCTATCATCAAAAGATGAAAATAGACCATTAGAAATAAAAAGTTCAGACATTGAAATTTCTAATGAAGAAAAAAAAATAAAAAAATATGTTCCATTATCAAAACGTCAAGATAAACCTGATTCAGCTCTCTGGCTTATTAAACAGCATAATATATTGAAAGATTCACAAATTGCTAGATTAGTAGGAATTACAAAGAACTCTGTTACTTCTATAAGAAATAAGAGTTATTGGAATTATAATAATTTATCAGCAAAAGATCCTGTGGCACTCAATTTATTTACCCAAAAAGATTTAATAGAAGCAATTGAAAAAGCTGAAAGAAGAATAAAGAGAGAAAAAAAACTTAAGGAAAAACTCAAACAAACTGGAATCAATGAATAAATTAAATAGACATAAAATTATAAAGATGTTAACTATGCATTTTTTTGGAGGTAGTTATTAAAATAGAAGTAAAAGATAATAATGTTGAACAAGCACTGAGAGTTTTAAAAAGAAAACTTCAGAGAGATGGATTTTTTAAGGTTATTAAATTAAAAAATACTTATGAAAAGCCGTCTGAAAAGAAAAAAAGAATACTCCAGGAAAATATTAAAAGAGTAAAAAAATTAAACAAACTTAAGAACCGAATTTAATAATATCGCGGGGTGGAGCAGTCTGGTAGCTCGTCAGGCTCATAACCTGAAGGTCGGCGGTTCAAATCCGTCCCCCGCAACCAATTAATTATTTAAAGATTTTTTGTAATATCCTCTGTCATTTTTTTTGCATCAGCAAATAACATTAAGGTATTTTCTTTATAAAAAAGATCATTATCAATTCCTGCATATCCAGGTGATAGACTTCTTTTAACAAATAAAACTGATTTACATTTTTCCACATCCAATACGGGCATACCATAAATTGGACTTTGAGGATCAGTTTTTGCAACTGGGTTTGTTACATCATTAGCTCCTATTACAAATGCTACATCTGCATTTGCAAAATCATTATTTATTTCCTCTAATTCAAAAACCTCATCATAGGGGACATTTGCCTCTGCCAACAATACATTCATATGACCTGGCATTCTTCCTGCAACCGGGTGTATTGCATATGAAACTTTTATGTCATTTTTTTTCAAAGTATCAACCATTTCTCTTAAAGCATGTTGTGCTTGAGCAACTGCCATTCCATAACCAGGTACAATTATAACTGATGAAGCATTTTTCATTAAAAAAGCTGCATCATCTGCATTACCACTTTTAACAGGTCTCTGCTCTTTATCTTTATTAGAAGTAGATTGTTCAGTTGCACCAAATCCTCCTAAGATGACATTAAAAAAAGATCTGTTCATACCCTTACACATTATGTAAGAGAGAATTGCCCCAGATGAACCAACTAAAGCACCTGTAATAATTAATGCTGTGTTTTCCAAAGTGAAACCTATTCCAGCTGCAGCCCAACCAGAGTATGAATTTAGCATTGATATAACTACTGGCATATCGGCTCCACCAATTGGAATAATTAATAAAAACCCAATTAAAAATGAGACACCAATTAAAATCCAAAATAGACTAGAAGATTGCGACGCACATAATAAATAAGTTAAAACGACAATAGAAATTAGAATAAGAGCATTTAATAAATGCTGCCCTCTAAAAGTTATCGGTGCACCTGACATTATTCCCTGTAGTTTTAAAAAAGCTATAATAGACCCAGAGAAAGTAATTGCTCCTACAGCTGCACCTATCGACATCTCTATTAAACTAGCAAGTTTAATATTACCTGGTGTACCAAGATTAAATGCCTCAGGATTAATAAATGCAGAAACAGCAACTAACACAGCCGCTAAACCAACTAGACTATGAAATCCCGCTACAAGTTCTGGCATAGCAGTCATGGGAATTTTAAAAGCTATAAACGAACCTATCGCACCACCTATTATTAAAAAAATCAAAACATATAAAAAACCAGTTGAAAAATTTCCAACTGACAGAAATGTAACACTAATAGCTATTACCATTCCAATTATTCCAAAAAGATTACCTTGTCTTGAGGTTTCTGGTGAGGACAAACCTCTCAATGCTAAGATAAATAAAACACCTGAAATTAAATAAAAGACTGCTGATAGGTTTGCTGACATAATTATTTTTCTTTCTTTTTCTTTTTATACATAGCCAACATTCTATGAGTTACTAAAAATCCACCAAAAATATTAATTGCAGCTAATGAAATAGCAAAGTATCCAAATAAGCTTGATGTAGAAAATACACTGTCTCCATATTTTGCTAAAGCAGCAATTATAGCACCTACAATTATCACTGAAGAAATTGCATTTGTTACGGACATTAATGGGGTATGCAAAGATGGTGTCACACTCCAAACAACATAATATCCAACAAATATTGATAGTATAAAAATACTTAATCTAAATATAAAAGGGTCTATTTCCATAATCATTTCAACAATGTTTTTTCTATGATCTCATCTTCAAGATTAATATTAATTTTTTTATTTTCTTTATCATAAAGATTCGAAACGAAATTAAATACATTTTTTGCATAAAGATTAGAAGCTGAAGTTGGCAATTTATTTAGAATATTTGTCTCACCCATTATTTTTACTCCTCCTTTATCTATAATTTTATCTACTTCAGTGAAAGCAGTGTTGCCACCCTGAATTGCTGCTAAATCATAAATTATTGATCCAGTGTTCATATTTTTAATCATATCTTCTTTAATAATCACAGGAGCTTTTTTTCCAGGGATAAGAGCCGTGCAAATAACAATATCAATTTTTTTTAGTGTTTCAGCTAGAAGTTCCTCTTGTTTTTTTTTAAATTCATCAGATGCTTCTTTTGCATAACCACCTTCTGTTTCAAGATTTTCTGTACCATCAACACTTAAAAATTTGCCTCCTAAACTTTCAACCTGTTCCTTAGAAGCCATTCTAACATCAGTGGCAAAAACAATTGCACCCATTCTTTTTGCGGTAGCAATCGCTTGCAAGCCAGCAACTCCAGCACCTACTATTAAAACTTTTGCTGCTGGTACAGTACCAGCTGCTGTCATCATCATTGGTATAGCTTTCTCAAAGTGTGCAAATGACTCTATTACAGCTTTATATCCTGCTAAATTAGCTTGTGAAGATAATATATCCATAGATTGAGCTCTTGTAATTCTTGGTAATAACTCTAGTGAGAAATTATTTATTTTTTTTTTAATCAAATCATCTATTTTTTTTTTATTTAAATAAGGATTTAAAACCCCAATTATAGATTGATTTTCTTTTAAATAAGATAATTTATTATCTGATGGCAATCCTAATTGTAAGACTATATCTGCATTATCAAATATATCTTTTTCATCATCAACAATCTTTACACCTAAATCTTTGTAAAGACTATCCTCAAAACCAAGATGAGCTCCATAGTTTTTTTGAAGTGAAACATCGATTCCTAATGAAATATATTTTTTTGCAGTTTCGGGTGTTACTGCAATTCTTTTTTCAATATTTTGATCTTCTAAAATAGAAACTACTTTCATCTAATAACCTTACAACAGGAATATTGCCATTAGAATTAAAACCAATACAACAGCGACAGTTCCCCACAGTACAAACTTTGTAAAATTATTCCAAGTCTTTTTATGGTTTTCATTATCCATAAAATTACTTCTGTCTTGCTTTAAATTTTGGATTAGTTTTATTAATAATATAAACTCTACCTCTTCTTCTTACCAATTTAGAGTTTAAGTCTCTTTTTTTTATAGATTTAAGTGAACTTTTAATTTTCATAAAATTTTAACTCTTAATAAACGAAGATACGTAATCTTTCAAATTTATTTTTCCATATCTTCGAAATACCCTATTATTCAATGATATCTTTGTTAAAGCTGAGGCATACCGCTCTCCTCGTCTTTTTTTCAAAAAAACTATCTTTCTTTTAAACATTTTTGCCACTTCAATAATTGAGTAAGATTTTCTGTGAGTTATAGAATAATGAGAACATTTATTTTTTTTCCATGCTTCATAACAAATGTTTACTGTGTCATGAATATGAGTAAATCTTCTAGATTGATTACCAGGTTTTACAACTGTTAATGGTTTCTTATTCACAAATTGATCCTCAAAAATACCTATTACAGTTGCCATTGAACCCTTTTTGATTTGTCCTGGTCCATATACATTATAAAAATAAATTACCTCATATTTAAAATTAAACCACTTTTTTAAATTCTCTAATAACTCTAAATTTTTTGATTTTGTAAAAGCATATGGAGATAAATTTTCATCTTTACCATTATTCCCTAAGGTTGCAGATGTGGCAGAGTAAATTAATTTAATCTTATTTTCTAAACAAAATTTAAAAACAGCATTTGTACCTATTAAATTAGATTTCAAACATTCATCAAATTTTTCAAAGCTTTTAAAGATCCTGGCAAACTCACCAAAATGAAATAATGAATGAATCTTGTTTTTAAATTTTATTAATTTTTTTTCAATTTCTGAGGTATCACTCGATATATATTTAACTCTTGAACTTTTTACATGATTTTTTTTTGATCCAGATGAATAATTATCTATACTAATTATTTTTTTATTTGTTTTTTTTAAGAGAAGCTTGATTAAATTTGATCCTACAAATCCTGATCCACCAGTTACAATTATAAGATTTTTCATTTTAGAATTTAGCCTGGCAAAGTCCTACTCTTCCATATCTTAAGATAAAGTACCATCGGCGCAGAAAGGCTTGACTTCCGAGTTCGGAATGGGATCGGGTATGACCCTTTCGCAATAATTACCAGGCGAAGTCTTTATAATAACTTTTATAAAAAACGCAATTAAATATTTTGAAAAATAAGTCAATTAGTGTGATAAATTTGTACCATAATTTATATAAGAAAGTTAGCAATCTAACTTATTTTTTTATTAATAAGCAAAATGAAAAAAAATAAAACTGCTTTTGTCACTTTTTTCCCTATCAAACCAAATACAATGGGATCATCCACTGTTGTGAATAGTAGATTTGATTGTTGGCCATATGAGAAAAAGATTTTTCAAATTTCACATTTAAATAAAATAAATAATAAAAAAATTGAAACAATCTTTATCAAAAAAGAATCTCCAATAAACAAAATATTCAAATTGCCAGAAGTTATATTTAAAATTAACAGATATTTTAATTATACAAAAAAGAAATTAATAATTATAGAAGGTGCAAGTTGGATATTTTATAGTTTCATAATTATCTTTTTTTTTAAGATTTTTAAAACAAATGTGAAAATAATATATATCTCTCATTCAATTGAATCTGAAATTAGGAAAAAATATTCAAATTTTCTTATATACTTTTTAACAAAATATTTAGAAAAATTAGTTTTAAAATATTCAGATCTATCAACCTCAGTATCTTTAAGAGAGAGAAAGAAAATAAAATCTTTATACAATGTAAATACAATTTTATTACCTAATGGAATTTCCTTAGATAGAGAAAAAATGATAAGAAAAGAAAAAAGAGATTATTTAATCTATACTGGTTCCTATTTTTATAAACCCAATAAAGATGCAATTGATTATTTGAATAATTATATAATGCCTATCTTGATAAAGAAAATCCCTAATCTAAAACTAATGCTTACTGGAGGTGGTTTTAATAAAAAATTGACTTGGATTATTAATAAAGGAACTGTGGCAAAAGCAGATTTATATAAATATATTTATTTTTCAAAATGTTTATGTGTGCCACTAAAATTTGGTTCAGGCACGCGAATAAAAATTTTAGAAGCACTTTGTTTGGGGGCAATAGTAATTTCCTCAAAAAAAGGTATCGAAGGAATAGATATTGTCTCTAAAAAACCTCCTTTCATTGTTGATAAAAAAACAAAATTAATTAAAGAAATTATCAATGTAATTAAAAATAATAATGAGTTTAAGAAAAGAGCAAATAAATCAAAAAAATTTTATTTAGAAAAATACTCAATGACAAGAATAATCGAAAAGTTTATTAATGAAAATCAAATTTAAAAAGTTAATAAAGAATAGTGCTATTCTATCGTTGCCTGGTATTATTTCAATTTTCATTTCTCTCTTATCTATACCAATTCATTTGAATTATGCTGGAGCTGAAAGTTATGGTAATTATATGATTTTCCATTTTATACTAATGATTTCATTAAATTTTAATTTTGGGATAGGAAAATCAACAGTTGTCAGTATTAATAATTACCCAAAAAAAAATGAAGAAATTAATTATTGCGCATTAAATTATACAACAAATATTTCAATAATTATTTTTACATTTTTTATATTGATGTTTTTTTTTAGAGAAACTTTTTTTTTCAATTATGCAAAATATTTTAACATTATTTCGTATTTCTTTTTTGGATCGATAATTACAATTTTTTTTATGACTTTAGAGGGGATACTGCAGGGTAACCGAAAATTTAAATACATAAGTATTTTCAATTTACTTTTTTATAGCTTAAGCATCTCTATACCATCAATATTGCTAGCTTATAATTACAATCTAACACTCGAAAATTTAATTTTAATTTCGATAATAATTAAACTTTTATCTGTCTTAATGATGTTTTCAATTATAAAAAAAGATAATCTTATAAAAAAATCAAAAAACCAAATTTTGTTTAATAATTTAAAGAAAAACAGCAAATGGATAACTTTAAATAGTGTTTTGATACAATTTTATGATTTGTTTGATAAATATTTGATAAAAATTTTTATAGGACCTGTTGCTGTTGCAACATATTCAATACCTCAGCAACTGACAGGAAAATTAAGTATAATTTCTAAAAGCTTCAGTGCTTTTCTTCTTCCAAATTTATCAAAAAGAAAAATTGATAATCAAAGTCTAGATTTTTCTTTACAGGTTTTTATGAAGATTATTCCTGTAATTATTTTTTTGATTATTCCATTTTACCCATTAATTTTAGAATTTTGGCTTGGAAATTCATTTAATACAACAATCAATAATTTAACTAAAATTTTTTCCATTAGTGTTATTTTTTCATGTGCATCACATTTATTAGTTACAAGATTTGAGGCTACAAAAACTTTAAATCAAAATCTTAAAATTGAGTTTTTTTTGATGCCATTTTTTATATATTCTTTATATTATCTAACAAGCTTAAACTATTCTTTACTATTAATAAGTTTGTTAATTTTAACAAAAGAAGTTATTTTATTTTTTTTAAGATTAAATATCCTTAATCGCAAAATACAAAAGGTCAATGGCTACTACTTATACTCAATTTTATTTTTAATCATGCTTTATCTCTCTTTTTTTAATATCAATCTCTATTTAATATTTCTTTTGCTTTTAATTCTAAATCTTTTTAGAAAATGATAATAAGTAATATGTTAAGATTTTTTGCAGGTAGTCTAAGTGCGTGGTATCCTAATAAAAAAATTTCTTTAAATAAAGATATTAAACTCAGAAAATATATATTAGCTAAAATAAAAAAAATTCGACGAAATAGTAATAATTTACAAAAAACACACAAAATATTTAATAAAAAGATTATTAATTTATTGCATGATAATAATTTAAAAAATTTTTTAAGAAAAAACTTTATTCAAAAAATGTTTTTTTTACAGAATAGATTTTTTATATATCAAGAGCTAATGGAACTAAAAAAATCAAAAAAATGGAATTTCTATAAAAATCTTTTAGTTGAAGATAGTATTGGAAACCCAATAAGATACTTTTTATATTTAAAAAGTTCAGGAAATAAAATAAATCATGTTTATCATCTAAGTGTTTTGGAAAATGAATTGAAAATAAAACTTAAAAAAAGGATTAAAAAAGTTTTTGAATTTGGCGGTGGATATGGTTGCATGGCTAGAATTTTTTCAAAAATAAATAAAAATATTAAATATACATGTTTTGATACTTTTTATGTGAATTTGTTGCAATATTACTATCTGAGCCACAACAATTTAAACGTTGGATTTGAAAAAAATAAAAATTTTTTTTTAAATTCTAAACTTGAGAATACAAAAGAAAAAAATGATTTATTTATTGCAAATTGGTCTTTATCAGAAACACCCATTCAATTTAGAAATAAATTTTATTTTAAAATTGCTAATAGCAAATATATTTTTATTTGTTTCCAAGAAAAATTCGAAAATATTGATAACCTTAAATACTTTAATAATTTAAAAATTAAACTTAAAAATAAATTTAATATTAGAATAACAAAAAATAGATTTTATAAAGGTAATTTTATTTTTAAGCAAAATCATTATTTTTTTATTGGAAAAAAATTATAGTCTTATTTCTGGTAAATTAATTATGTTTACATCTATGTAAATGTATAAAAATTTGATGAATTTTATGAATTCTGCAAATAACGAACTTTTAAAAATACCATTTGGTTTTCCTTGTAATTCAAAACCAGCAAATTGATCTAATTTCCACATAAAAATAAAAAAAAATATAAAGATATAAATCAAATTTTTAGTTAAAATATTTTTATAAATTACTTTCACTTGTTTAATAAATTTAGGTTGGTTAAGGTTTAAAACTAAATAAAAAGATATTAAGTAAAAAGATAAAAACGCTAAATTTCTTCCATGATCTGATGTTAATAGGAAAGGAATCAAAATAGGAAAAAAATATAATAAATATTTGTTTTGATATTTTGATTGAAAAGTAATAATTTTTTTTTCAATTAAATATTGAAATAAAATATAAAAAATTAATACACTAAATATAAAACTTAAAAAAAGACTTATAAAGTCATCATAAGAGAAATAAAAAAAGTGCCATTTATAGAAACTACCAATATACTTATAAATTCCTCCACCAAGGTAATCATTCAATTCTACATTAAATACTTTTAAAATATTACTTAGATTTTCGAATTGTACTGGATTTCCAAGAAATACTATTACTAGGAGTATTGAAATTATTAGTGGAGAGTAATAAATAAAAATTCTTTTTATATCTTCTTTTTTGTTAGAAGCTCCAATGGAAATCAAAAAATGTAAACTCAAAGAAAAAACCTGATATTCATGAGTTAAAATAATTGCAAATAAAATTGGAATTATAAGAAACTTTAAATATTCCAAATATATTTCTTTATTTTTTTTTACTACGAAAAAATTGTAAAAAATATAAGCATGTAATATGAAAGCAAATTTTATAATGCTATCTTTAAGAAAGTATAAATCTGGGCTATAAATATGAAAAAGTAAAAAAGATGGTGACAATGCTATTAAGATAAAAACCGACTTAGATACAATGTATCTTTTAAACAATTTAAAAAATAAAAATATTTGAGCTAAATAAATAATGAAAAAAAAGGAACTGAAAAAAAATTTTGGATTAATTGAAAATCTGTCATTCAATTGCCAAAAAAATTCACCTAATAATCCTCTTCTTATAAAACCTGCCTGATAATTAATAAACAATTCATTAAAAGCATATATATTTGGATTAACATCAAGATTTAAAATAAAATATATAAAGTTAATTATTATGAAAAAAACTATACTTATTGACAATATGTATGTATTAATTTTTTTTTCACTAAAGATTTTATTCATAAAAATTAATTAACTTTTTTTAAAAATTTCTTTAATCTTAAATAATACTTTTTTCGTTAAATTATATGGATAAAAAATTAAATACGACAATAACAAATTTAAATTTAAGTCTCTTATTCTTAAAATTTTTAAAAGTAAGTAATAGTATGAGCCATAAGCATAAAGTTTACTAAGTTTATTGTATTTTAAAAATTCAAGGAAATATTTTTGATTTTCGTTCCATGCTTTAATTTGCCAATTTCTATCTTCTACAAAAGCCTCAAAATCATTATCAAATTTTATTACATTTAAATATTTAAACAAATTAAACAGCTTTAAATTCAACGCCTCAGCAGCTGCCATATAAAAATTTTCAATGATACCCCAATCGTATTGATTATAGCTTTTTATTATTTCTTTAAATTTTGCAGCATCATCCTTTGAGATTTTAAACACAATAAGATCTATTCCATAATGAGGCCAAAAATTATTTTGAATTTTTCCATTTGTTACGTGGGTGTTGGGATAAATAAAAGCACAAAATTTATCTTCTTTAATCTTTGATAAAACTTTGAACAAATTACTAGGTACAATAATGTCAGCGGTTGAAAATATTAGGTATTGGTAATCACCTTCATCAATAAATTGATTTAATGCATTATCGAGCATAAGTTTATTAGAATATTTTTTTCCTTCTGGCAGTTCTTTTTTTGGGATATTAACAAATTTATTATTAATATTTTTTTCCCTGATAAACTCTTGAACATTAGGTTCATCAAATTGAGTTAAACTAAATGTAATATTAAATTTTAAACTTTTAATTGAATCTACAAAAATACTTTGAAAAAAATCATTTATTTTAGATTTACCTATTGGTCTAAAAGAAACAAGCCATAATGCTTTCATTTTAAAATTTTTTGTTATTTTTCAATACTTCCTCTACAAAACTTATCTATATTAGTGCCACTATTAATTTGTTGTTCGATCCATTTATAAGTTTTTGTTAAACCTTCTTTCAATGAATTTTCAGATTTCCATCCAATTTTCTCAGTAACATAACTATTATCACTTGATCTACCCCTTACTCCTTTTGGTTTATCTAATTGATAATTTTTTTTAACTTCAAATTCAGCTATTTCCTCAATCATTTTTATCATTTGATTTATTGAGACCTGCTCTTCACTTCCTATATTATATACTTCCGAAGAGTCGCTATTAAAAACATCTAATGTTCCTTTTATACAATCATCTATATATAAAAAACTCCTAGTTTGCTCTCCATCTCCCCAAACATCGATCTTGTTAACATTATTTTTTTTGGCATTAATAATTTTTCTACAAAGAGCAGCTGGAGCTTTTTCTCTACCACCATCAAAAGTTCCCAAGGGTCCATAAATATTATGATATCTAACTACTCGAGTTTCTAATCCAAAATCTTCTGTAAAATGTCTACACATTCTTTCGCTAAAAAGTTTTTCCCAACCATATCCATCTTCTGGATCTGCTGGATATGCATCAGTTTCTTTTAGACCTTCTATAAAAGTTTGATTTTGTTTTGATCCATTATAAACACATGCACTTGATGAGAAGAAGTATTTTTTACTTTTATTTTCCTTTGCGGCTCTTAATAAATTAGCATTAATGAGTACTGATAACATACATTCAGCTTTATTATTTTCAATAAAACCCATTCCACCCATGTTACAAGCAAAATTAAATATGTAATCTGCTCCATCACAAACTTTTAGGGTATTATCATAATCTTTT
>CABXRR010000002.1 GCA_902514695.1 uncultured Pelagibacteraceae bacterium | reverse complement strand
TGTATGATGGTGAAACATCATTAAATTCATTTTTAATCAAATCATTTAGTGAAATAGTATTTACTTTAATGGTTTGAAATTTTTTATTTCTTGACTCAGCATTTGTTGGCATGCTTTGTTTATCATTATATCGAAATGAATTTATTGTAGAAAGAACTCCGTCTTGTGAACTTAAAAAATCTACAGTCTCCCCAGATTTTTTCCAAATACAATCAGTGATAATTTTTGTATTTGGTCTATTTTTTTTTAATTGTTTATGCCATTGAGGATCTGGTTCAGCCAACACACCTTTCCATTTTGAGTGATTTTCAAGGAAATGTGTATTTGATAATTCGAGTCCATCAGTTGCACCAAATTCCAAAAATGTTTTATCATAAATTGTTCCTATTAAATAATCTGCAAAAACATCTTGATATAATTGCGATTTAATAAATTTCCCTTTTAATTTTACTGATTTTATAAAATTAAAAAGAATCTTTTCTTCACTTTTTTCCATATCAAGCATTCCTAAATTAAAAGCCCTATCTAAAATGGCATAATGATCAATATTTTTTACCTGAGCGGTAAATCTAATTTGATTAAAGCTATAAATTTCTTTTTTCAAAATTAAATCTAATTTATTCTACTGTAACAGATTTTGCTAGATTTCTTGGCTTATCAATATCAAAACCTTTTTTAAGAGCAGAGTAATATGCAAGCTTTTGAAGTGGTATAGTTAAAAGAAAAGGCAAAAGATCCTCATTTGTACTTTCTACTTCAATGGTTTCCCAAATATTTTCTGAGATAATTTCGTCTTCACTTTTATTTGTTATTAATAAAACTTTTGCCCCTCTAGCAATTACTTCTTGCATATTTGAAATAGTTTTTTTGTAATAGCTATCCCTTGGGGCTAAAACTACAACTGGCATACCCTCTTCTATAAGTGCTAGTGGACCATGTTTCATTTCACCAGCTGGATAACCTTCAGCATGAATGTAGGATAGCTCTTTTAATTTAAGTGCACCCTCTAATGCTATTGGATAAGAAAACCCCCTTCCAAGAAACATAGAGCCCTTTGCTTCATTAAATGTACTGGATATGTTTTGTATTTTATTATCTGTTAACAAAGTTTTCTCAACCAATTGTGGTAAATTTTTTAAATCCTTTAATTTTTTATCAAAAATTTCTTTTTGTAAATCTTTTCTTAAGAATCCTAATTTTAAAGCTAAAATATATAATATAAGAATTTGTCCTAAAAAAGCTTTTGTTGAAGCAACTCCAATTTCCGTACCACAGTGAATAGGTAAAACTAATTTAGAGTCTCTTGCAATTGAGCTCTCTATAACATTTACAACTGCACAAGTTTTCATATTATTTTTATTACATAAATCTAGCGCCGCATATGTATCTGCGGTTTCACCAGACTGAGAAACAAACACATACAAGGTATCTTTTTTGAATCTGTTTTTTCTATATCTAAATTCAGAGGCTATATCCACACTCACTTCTAAAGAGGTTAATTCTTCAAACCAATATTTAGCCATTAAGCAAGAATGGTATGCTGTACCACAGCCAATTAAAACAATTGAAGAAATTTCATTTTTCTTCCATGGGATATTATAAATATTTATGTCGTTATTTACTGTATCTAAATACTCTTTAATTCCATTTTTTAGAGTAATAGGCTGTTCTTCAATTTCTTTAGCCATAAAATGTTTATAATCACCTTTATCATAATTTTCTTCTTCACTTGAAAGCTCTAAAACTTTTTTATTAATTTTAGTTCCATCTTCACTAAAAAATTCAACATGATCTTTTTTGACTAAACAAAACTCACCATCATTTAAATATGTTATCTTATTTGTCATTGATTTAAGAGCATAAGAGTCTGAACCTAAATAATTTTCATTTGGACCATATCCAACTGCTAAAGGTGAGCCTCTTCTTGCCCCAACAATTAAATCTGGTTCATCTTTAAATAATATACCAAGTGCAAAACTACCATGGAGTGAATCTAAAGTTTTTTTAATAGAGTCAACAATATTATTTGTTTTTAAATTTTCTGTAATTAAATGTACAATAACCTCAGTATCTGTTTGGGATTTAAATTTATGACCTTTCCCAACTAAAAATTTTTTTAATAATGTAGAATTTTCAATTATTCCATTATGTACAACAGATACATTTTGAGATGAGTGAGGATGTGCATTTATACTATTTGGCAACCCATGAGTTGCCCATCTAACATGGCCGATCCCAATTGTGCCCTCCATATTTTGAACTAAAGAATTTTTTTCAAGATTATTCACTCTTCCTTCTGATTTAATTTCATTTATTAATCCACTTGATAATGTTGCTAGGCCTGCAGAATCGTATCCTCTATATTCTAATTTTTTTAAAGAATTAATAATTGTTGCTGAAACAGGTCTGTTGCTATTTATTCCAATAATTCCACACATTTTATTTCGATTTTCTCTTATAGTTTTTGATTTCAACTTGTGAACTTCTCGTTAAAGCCAATGATTTTTTTTTTACATTTTTTGTAATAACTGAACCAGCACCAACTGTGCTATTTTTTTCAATTACCAAAGGAGCAACTAAAGATGAATTTGACCCAATAAAAACATTGTCTTTAATTTTAGTTTTACTTTTTTTTACTCCGTCATAATTACAAGTAATTGTACCTGCTCCCACATTTACTGAAGATCCTATGTTGCTGTCACCAATATATGACAAATGACTCACCTTTGACTTTTTTCCAATTACACTTTTTTTGATTTCAACAAAATTACCAACTTTTGAACCTTCTTTCAAAATCACTCCAGGTCTAATTCTTGCATAAGGTCCTATATCAACTTTATTTTCAACTTTACAATTTTCAAGGTGAGAAAAAGATTTGACAGTAACATTATTTCCAATTTTAACTTTTGAGCCAAAAACAACATATGGTTCGATAACTACATTTTTTCCAATTATAGTATCTTTTGAAAAATAAATTGTCTCAGGTCCAGACATTTTTACCCCAGATTTAATAAATTTATTTCTGAGTCTATTTTGTAGCTTTTGTAAATTTAACTGTTTCATCTAGGAAATTCTTTATATTAAGTATATATGTTTCTTAATTCACAAAATATTTCTTAAAAATACTTTTGATTATGACACAACAATACACAATTCTTTTTGATTTAGATGGCACATTAGTGGATACAGCACCTGATCTAATGCGTGCACACAATCATGTAATGAAAAAATTTGGATATCCAACAAAATCAACCGAGGAAATAAGAAATTTAGTAGGTCAAGGAGCTGGTGCGATGCTAGGAAGATCAATTTGGGGTCAGGCAAAAAAAGAATTTGGTAAAGTACAAGATGAAAAAATAAAAAAAGAAATGGTTAATGATTTCGTAGATTTTTATGGAAAAAACCTTGTTAATGAAAGTACTCTAATAAATGGTGTTAAAGAATTTCTAATTTGGTGCAAAGAAAAAAAAATATCGATGGCTGTTTGTACAAATAAGCAAGAACATTTAGCAGTCGATCTTCTTAAAAAAATTGGTATTAATCATTTTTTTGAATATGTTGCAGGTCATAATACATTTGAATATTGTAAGCCTGACCCTAGACATTTAAGTTCTGTCGTAGAAATATTAAGTGGTGATATCAAAAAAACTCTAATGATTGGAGATAGTGAAACAGATGCTAATGCTGCAAAAAATGCTGGTATACCTATAATCTTATTAGAAGATGGCTATACGGAAAAAAAAATAACTGAAATATATCATAATCACTTGGTAAAAGACTTTGTTGGTATTGAAAAAATTGTATTAAAATATCTTTAAGATTGATTATTTTTTTTTAACTATTAAAAACAATTCGAAGAATTAGGAGTTATTTTGATAGTACATAAAGTAAAGGTTTACCCATCCAAAATCCACTTAACCAAAAAAAAACAACTTGCATGGAAAATAGCAGAAATAGCAAGTGACAATGCAAAATTGAATAATGACGCAATTGATATGGTTATTAATAGAATTATTGACAATGCATCGGTAGCAATAGCATCACTAAATAGAAGACCAGTAATTTCTTCTAGAGAGATGGCTCTAAAACATTTTAGAAAAAATGGCGCAACATTATTTGGGGTAAATAAAAAATTAAAATTTGATTGTGAATGGGCCGCTTGGTCAAATGGAACTGCTGTTAGAGAGCTTGATTTTCATGATACTTTTTTAGCTGCAGACTACAGTCATCCAGGAGATAATATTCCTCCTTTAATTAGTGTGGCACAGCAAAATAAAAAAAGTGGGTTAGATCTTTTAAAGGGAATTATTACTGCTTATGAAGTTCAGGTGAATTTGGTTAAAGGTATTTGTTTGCACAAACATAAAATAGATCACATAGCTCATTTAGGACCAAGTGTAGCCGCTGGTCTTGGTACAATGTTAAAATTAAATACAGAAACAATTTATCAAGCTGTACAACAGGCATTGCATACAACAGTATCCACAAGACAATCAAGAAAAGGAGAAATTTCAAGTTGGAAAGCTTATGCGCCAGCTCATGCAGGAAAACTTGCGATAGAAGCAGTAGATAGAGTGATGCGTGGTGAAGGTGCACCAAGTCCAATTTATGAAGGAGAGGATAGTGTAATTGCAAGAATTCTAGATGGAAAAAAAGCACTTTATAAAGTTCCTCTTCCAAAAAAAGGTGAAACTAAGAGAGCAATACTAGAAACTTACACTAAAGAATACTCCGCTGAGTATCAATCACAAGCCCTGATTGACTTAGCTAAAAAATTAAAAAAAAAGATACAAAATTTAAACCTGATAAAAAAAATTGATATCTTTACAAGTCACCATACACATTACGTAATTGGTACCGGAGCAAATGATCCACAAAAGATGGATCCAAAAGCAAGTAGAGAAACTTTAGATCACTCAATAATGTACATTTTTGCTGTAGCCTTAGAAGATGGTGATTGGCATCATGTAAAATCATATACAAAAGCCAGAGCCAATAGAAAAAGTACTATTAGAATTTGGAGATCAATTAAAACCCATGAGGATAAAAAATGGACACGAAAATACCATGATCCAAATCCTAAAAAAAAGTCATTTGGCGCTAAAGTGGTAATAACACTTAAAAATGGAAAAAAAATCACAGAACAGCAGGATCGTGCAGATGCTCATCCATATGGATCAAGGCCTTTTAAAAGAGAAAATTATATTAATAAGTTTTTAACCTTGACTGAAAATATTCTAGATAAAAAAGAGAGTGAAAGATTTTTAAAAACAGTACAAAATCTCAAAAAATTAAAATCAGGACAACTAGACAGATTAAATATAGATGTAAAAAGAAGTAAACTTAAAAGAAATTTAAAAAAGGGAATTTTTTAGTGCACTTTATTGAAAAAGAGCCAGTACAAAAAAGATTTGATTTTGTTCAAAAATTGAAATCTAATAAAATATTGAGAATACCTGGTGCCTACAATCCTTTGACTGCAAAATTGATTGAGGAAATTGGCTATGATGCTGTTTATGTATCTGGTGGTGTAATGGCAAATGACCTCGGGTTTCCTGATATTGGATTAACTACACTGCAGGATGTTAGTACTAGATCATATTTAATCTCAAGAGCTACAAATCTTCCAACAATTGTGGATATTGATACAGGTTTTAAGTCTTGTAAAGAAACGATTGAAACATTTGAAGATTTTGGAATCACTGCTGTCCATCTTGAAGATCAAATTGAAAGAAAAAGATGTGGTCATCTTGACAACAAGGAATTGATATCAACAGAGGCCATGGTTAAAAAAATTAAGGAATGTGTTGCAGCAAAAAAAGATGAAAATTTTAAAATTATTGCAAGATCTGATGCAAAAGGTGTCGAAGGAATTGATAAAATGATAGAAAGATGCAAAGCATATATAGATGCTGGAGCTGAAATTATTTTTCCAGAGGCTTTAACTGATGAAAAGGACTTCGAAAAAGTAAGAAAAGATTTGTCTTGCTACTTGCTCGCAAACATGACTGAATTTGGAAAGTCAAAACTTTTTAACTACAAAGAACTTGAGAAATTTGGATACAATATTGTTATTTATCCTGTCACAACACAAAGATTGGCTATGAAAAGTGTTGAAGATGGATTAAGAGACATTTATGTAAATGGACATCAAAATAATATTATTGATAAAATGCAAACAAGAAAAAGATTGTACGAACTAGTTGATTACGAAAAATATAATAGTTTAGACGAAAAAATTTATAATTTTAAAACTGAAGGGCATGAATAATGAGTGAAGATATAAAAAAAGGTTTGCTTGGAATAGTAGTTGATGAAACTGAAGTTTCAAAAGTAATGCCTGAAATAAACTCGCTCACTTATAGAGGTTATGCTGCGCAAGATTTATGTGCAAAATGTAAATTTGAAGAAGTTGCTTATTTAATTCTTAATGGTGAACTACCTAACAAAAAACAATTAAAAAATTTTGAAAAGCAGGAAAGAAAAGAAAGAAAACTTTCAAAAACTTTATTGGAAGATATTAAGAAATTTCCAAAAAAAGCCCATCCAATGGATGTTGCAAGAACAGTTGTCAGCATAATGGGTCTAGAAGATAACGAAACAAAAGATAATTCACCTAAAGCAAACATGCGAAAAGTAATGAGAATTTTTGCTAAAACTCCTGTAGCTTTAGCTGCTTTTTATAGATCAAGAAAAGGGAAAAAAATTATACCTCCAAAAACTAACCTTTCTTTTTCAGAAAACTTTTTTCATATGTGTTTTGGTAAAGTCCCAAATAAAGATATTGTAAAAGCTTTTGATGTCTCTCTTATTTTATATGCCGAGCATAGCTTTAACGTTTCAACTTTTACAGCAAGAACAATAACAAGTAGTTTGTCAGACATTCATGGTGCAATAACTGGCGCTATTGCAAGTCTTAAAGGGCCTTTGCACGGTGGAGCTAATGAGGAAGTGATGCATATGATGAATAAAATAAAGAAACCAGAGAATGCATACGAATGGATTAATAAAGCTTTAGACAATAAGGATGTTGTAATGGGATTTGGTCATAGAGTTTACAAAAGTGGAGACTCAAGAGTTCCAACGATGAGAGAATATTTTGGTAAAGTGGCCAAAATTAAAAAAGACAAAAAATTCGAAAAAATTTATGACATCGTTGAAAAAGTTATGATTGAACGAAAAGATATTCATCCAAACGTAGACTACCCTACTGGTCCTACTTATCATTTAATGGGTTTTGACACAGATTTTTTTACACCGATATTTGTTATATCAAGAATTACAGGTTGGTCAGCGCATATAATAGAACAGCATGCAGCAAATAAATTAATTAGACCTCTAGCTAGTTACAAAGGTAACCAGCATAGAAAAGTTGTACAACTTAATCAAAGATAGTTTTAACTAAACGCTTCTACCCAAGTTCCTTGTGTTGATGCTTTTGAATATTCAGTTGCACGACCTTCAAAAAAGTTCATGTGCTCAACAGCATTCAACATGGTATCAAGCCATCCAAGAGGATTTTTTTGTACATCGTAAATTGGCTCTAAACCTAATTGAACTAATCTTCTATTACCAATAAATCTAATATAGTCTTTAACTTCTTGTGCAGTTAAACCTTCCATCGGACCCATTTCAAAAGCGAGATCTATAAAAGCATCTTCATGTTCAATTATAGTTCTACAAGCCTCATAAAGTTCTTTTTTTAGTTTTGGAGTCCATATTTCTGGATTTTCTTTTATAAATTCTTTGAAAATTCTTATCATTGAATTACAGTGAAGAGTTTCATCTCTGACAGACCACGTAACTATCTGACCCATACCTTTCATTTTATTATGACGTGGAAAGTTTAAAAGAATTGCAAAACTCGCAAACAATTGTAACCCTTCGGTAAATGCACTGAACACTGCAACTGTCTTTGCAATATCTTCTTTTGAATTAACATTAAAACCTTGCATGTAATCATATTTATCTTTCATCTCCTTATACTTCATGAAGGCTGAATATTCTGACTCAGGCATACCAATAGTATCTAATAAATGAGAGTAAGCAGCCACATGAACCGTTTCCATTGCAGCAAAAGCCGTCATCATCATTAAAACTTCAGTAGGTTTAAATACTGTAGTGTAATGTCTTAGGTAGCAATTATTAACTTCAACATCTGCTTGAGTAAAAAATCTGAAAATCTGAGTTAACAGATTTTTTTCAGGTTGAGATAAGTTTTTTTGCCAATCTCTAACATCGTCTCCAAGAGGGACTTCCTCAGGTAACCAATGTATTCTTTGTTGAGTTAACCATGCATCATAACACCATGGATATCTAAATGGTTTGTAAACAGGATTTTCTACTAATAATCCCATTTTTTTTGGTTGAATTATTTCTTTTTTTTCTACTTTAATCTTTTCTTTTACTGACATGATAGGCATTCCTCGTATTCTGGTTGTTCGTTAGTTTGTTTATTTTTTGATTTATATACATTAGCTGTAATATCTGTCGATTTAGCATCATTGATATTTTCAGCTCTTTGGATTGATTTTGATCTGCAATAGTAAAGGCTTTTTAGTCCTTTTTTCCAAGCATCAAAATGAATTCTATGTAGTTCTTTTTTGTGAACATCTGCTGGTAAAAATAAATTAACTGACTGTGCTTGAGAAATAAATGGTGTTCTATCTCCACTTAGTTCAATAATCCATTTTTGATTTAATTCAAAAGCAGTTTTAAAAACGTCTTTCTCTAAGTCAGTTAAAAAATTTAAATGAGAAACAGAGCCTTGATTAGTTGTTATTGTAGACCATGTCTCATCATCATTTTTACCGTGACTATCTAAAATTTCCTCTAAATATCTATTTCTAACATTAAAAGATCCCGATAAAGTTTTGTGAGTATAACTGTTGGCTGCAATTGGCTCGACACCTGGTGAAGCTCCACCACAAATAATTGAGATAGAGGCAGTTGGAGCAATAGCTGTTTTGTTAGAAAATCTTTCTTTAAAACCATATTCTGCTGCATCAGGACATGCTCCTCTTTCCTCAGCTAAATTTTTTGATGCTCGATTAACTTGCTCGTCTATTTGTTTAAATATTTTTTTATTCCAAGATTTAGCCATCACTGACTCAAGTGGGATTCTATTCTTTTGTAAAAAAGAATGAAAGCCCATGACTCCTAACCCAACACTTCTTTCTCTCTCAGCAGAATATACTGCGTCTTTAAATTGATCTGGAGCTTTATTAATGAAATCTGATAAAACATTATCTAAAAATCTCATCACATCACCAATCATATCTGGATCATCTTTCCATTCATCATATTTTTCTAAATTTAGAGAAGATAAACAACAAACAGCTGTTCTATCTCTTCCGTCTTTATCGATACCTGTAGGTAATGTTATTTCACTGCATAAGTTTGAAGTTTTAACAGTTAAGTTAGCAAGTTTATGATGCTGAGGAATTAATCTATTAACGGTATCTATATAAATGATATATGGTTCTCCAGTCTCAATTCTAGCAGTTAATAATCTAATCCATAAGTTTCTAGCAGAAATTGTTTGTTGAACTGTTCCATCAGCTGGACTTTTTAATGCCCATTGTTCATCAGTTTCAACTGCACGCATAAAAGCGTCTGAAACCAAAACACCATGGTGTAAATTTAATGCTTTTCTATTTGGATCTCCACCAGTTGGTCTTCTCATCTCTATAAATTCTTCTATCTCAGGGTGATCAACTGGAAGATAACAAGCTGCAGAACCTCTTCTTAAAGATCCTTGGCTAATAGCCATAGTTAAAGAATCCATAACTTTTATAAATGGAATTATTCCTGAAGTTTTTCCAACCTTACCAATTTTTTCTCCAATGGATCTTAAGTTTCCCCAATAGCTTCCTATACCACCACCTTTTGCAGCCAACCAAACATTCTCACTCCAGAGATCTAAAATACCTCCAAGACTATCTGATGCTTCGTTTAAAAAGCATGAAATAGGTAGTCCTCTTTTAGTGCCGCCATTTGACAAAACTGGTGTTGCTGGCATGAACCAAAGGTTGCTTATGTAATTATAAATTCTTTGTGCATGTAAATTATCATCTGCATAGGAACTTGCTACACGTGCAAATAAATCTTGAAAAGATTCATTGTGACCAAGATATCTATCTTTCAATGTTGCCTTACCAAAGTCAGTTAAATTAGCATCACGTGAACGATCAATTTTAATTATAATTCCTTTATCATTTTGAAAAAGCTCAGTCTCGTTACTTAAGGAGAATAAATCAGGCCTATTTCCTTTTGTTACTTCTTTTACTTGAGGGCTATATTCAGAGACAGCTTTCTTTAGGGCCTGAGATAGTATTTTATTCATAATTTAGTATTATATTTTGTTATTTTTACGAAAACAACTATATGTTGTATGCGCTCAATATTAATATACTATATAAACAGTAAATCAATAGAACATTTATAGAACACTACTAAAATAATTCAACTATAAAATTAAAAAAAAGGTAAGTAATTAACAGCATGAATCAATCATTAAAAATAGATCCATATGGCTTTAGAGAATATGACGCACGATGGCTTTATGAGAAAGATATTAATGCTGAGGGAATCACAAATTTAGGAAAAGGTTTAGGTACACAAATTATCAAGCGTACAGAAATAAATAATCCAAGAGTAATAGTGGGACATGATTACAGATCGTATAGTGAAGAAATAAAAACTGCATTAAAAAAAGGTTTAGTTTCAACAGGATGTTTTGTGGAGGATATAGGTTTGTCTTTATCACCCATGGTTTATTTTGCACAATTTAATTTAAACGCAGATGCAGTTGCAATGGTAACAGCTAGTCATAATGAAAATGGATGGACAGGTGTCAAAATGGGTATCAAAAAAGGTTTAACTCATGCACCAGAGGAAATGGCAGAATTAAAAAGAATAACTTTAGATCAAAAATTTATAAGTGGTAATGGGAATGAAAAAGAAATTAAAAATTTTAAAGAAATTTATAAAAAAAATCTAATAGATAAGAATAAAATTAAAAAAAAAATAAAGGCAGTCGTTGCTTGTGGAAATGGTACAGCTGGAATTTTTGCACCTGAAATTTTAAGGGCTATTGGTTGCGAGGTAATTGAATTAGATTGTAATTTAGATTGGACTTTTCCAAAGTATAATCCAAATCCAGAAGATTTAGAAATGCTTTATGCAATCGCAAAAGTAGTAAAGAAAAATAAAGCTGATATTGGATTCGGATTCGATGGAGATGGTGATAGAGTAGGAGTAATTGATGATAAAGGTAACGAAATATATTCTGATAAGATTGGTTTATTAATTGCTAGAAATTTGTCAGAAAACTATAAAAACTCTAAATTTATTGTAGATGTAAAGTCAACAGGACTTTATGCTAATGACAAAATACTTAATAAAAACAAGTGTGAAACTATTTATTGGAAAACTGGACACTCACATATAAAAAGAAAAGTTCATAATGAAAATGCGTTAGCTGGATTTGAAAAAAGTGGACACTTTTTTTTTAATGATCCATTAGGTTATGGTTATGATGATGGTATTAACTCAGCAATACAAGTGTGTCATTTGCTAAACAATCAAAAAAAAGGAATGAGCGATATAATAAACGATCTTCCTCAAACTTTTCAATCACCTACAATGGCACCTTACTGCAAGGATGAGGAAAAATATCAAGTCGTTGAAAACTTAGTTAATGAGATAAAAAAAATTAAAAATGAGAAATTAAAAATAGACAATCAAGAAATTAAAGAAATTTTAACTGTTAATGGAATAAGATTTTCTTTTGATGACGGTTCATGGGGGTTAATAAGAGCCTCATCAAACAAACCATCTTTGGTTATTGTAACTGAGAGTCCAACTTCAAATGAAAGAAAAATAAAAATATTTAGATTTATAGACGAAATACTTCAAAAGACTGGAAAGATTGGAAAATACGATCAAAAAATTTAATTATTTATCATTATTTGAGTCCTCTTCAGGACTATTGTTTTCATTAATCTCATTAGTATTATTATTTGTGGAATGATCACTATAGAACTTTTGAATTAATGCCTCTTCTTTAATTTTTTGTTCCTGATCAAATTTATCTTCCCATTCTTTAATTCTTCTATTCTCCTCTCTAATCCTGTCTTCTTCTTCAGCTTTTTGTTTTAGAGCTATTGCTTTTTCTTCCTCAATTCTTTTTTGTTTCTCTTCTTCTCTTTTAATTTCTTCTTCTCTTTCAATTCTTTCTTTTTCTTTTAAAAGTCTTTCTTTTTCAGCTGCCTTAATTTTTTCCTCTTTAAGTCTTAGCTCTTCTTCTTTAGCTCTTTGCTCAGCTTGTTCTTTAAGTAATTGACGAGCTAATTCTTGTTGTCTATCAGCCTCTAATTGTTTCAATCTATTTTCAGTTTCTCTGAGTTTTTCTTCCTCATATTTTAATTTTCTTGCTGCCTCTCTAATTTTTTGTTCTTCATCTAATCTTTTTTGTCTCTCAATTTCTTTTAATCTATTCTGTTCCTGTCTCTCTATTTCTCTTTCATCTCTAATTTTTTGTGCCTCTATCGCTTTTGCCTTTAAAGCTTCCTCTTTTTCTTTTAATTTTGCTTCACGAATTCTTTGTCTTTCAAGTAATTTTAATCGTAAATCCTCATCTTTAAGTCTTTGAGCATCTTCTCTTAATTTTTGAGCTTTTTCATCTTTTATTTTTTGTTGCTCAATTTTTAGTCTTTTTTCTTCAATCTTTTTCCTCTTCTCCTCATTTTTTCTTACTTGTTTTTCATTTTCGATGATTAATTTTTGTTGAATTATAATTTGACGTTTTTCTTCTTTAATCTTATCTAATTTTTCTTTTTGAGCTTGTTTCTTTTGATTAGCTAACTCTCTTTTTTCATCTAATTTTCTTTTTTTCTCTAATCTTATTTTTTCTTTTTCTCTTTCTTTTTTAAGTTTACTGTAATAATTTTCTAATTTATTTTTTGTATCTCCAATAATTTTTGAGGGTTTAATTTTGGTAAAATTTTTCTGTATTAGAGATGAAATATCCGTAAGACCCGAGTTCTTTTTTCTTTCTAATTTTTTTGGGCTCATGTTTAACTTTAACAATTTAAAGATAATATCAAAATATAACTAGTGTTTATATTGAGTTTTAAAAATCCATTATCAATTGCAATTAACTGGTAATATTTCATTCTTAAAAAAAATACACTTTTTACGTGTAATTATTGTTTAATATTTTAAATTTTTTTTAGATCAATTTTAACAGAATCGTGTATCAGCTCTTTATTAGTATGTTTAAAAAAATTTTTTATTTATTTTTATTGTTTTTACTTTCAAACTGCTCGGCTCCAGGTACAGCATTTTTAGGTCCTATATTCACAGGTGCTAAAACAGGAAGTGTTTATCAAGCTTCGTTGTCTTATAGTACCGGTAAAATTCTTGATGAAGTAAAACAAAGCGAATTATTTTTAAAACCTGAGACAAAAACATTGAATACAAATCTTATCAACAAGGACCCTGTAATTCTTTTATCTTATGTTGTTGATAACGTTGAAATATCAGATGTTATTGAGCCAGAACCCTTACCATAATTAATAATAACAATTTTCAATTATTACGAGTTTTTAAAAAAATAGAGAATCGCTTAGACTATCTTCATGGGTGGTAGAGGGAGACTGAAGCCACCCTGTCCTTCCCTTAAAGTTTTATATATTCTAATAAAAATTTAGTGGCAATTATTAATAAAAATGCCCCAAAATATTTACTTATCTTGTTTTTATTAATTTTGTGAACTGTTCTTGCGCCTAATCTAGCCATAAGAGTTGTTATAGGTATAAATATCAGGAATGCTGGAATATTTAAGAACCCAATACTTAAGGGTAAATTAGTCTTGAGATAACTACCTGTAATTAAAAAACCTACTGCTCCAAATAAAGCTATCAAAAAACCTATCGCTGCAGCACTTCCAATAGCCTTGTTAATTGAATAACCAAAAAACTTTAAAATCGGCACATTCATAATAGCTCCACCTATTCCCATTGGTGCCGAAATAAAACCAGCTAAAAATCCTAAAATGATTTTTAAATGTAATTTAATCTTGATTATTGCAGATACTTCTTTTTCTTTGAGCAATAACAGATAAATACCCAAAAAAAATATCACTATCGAAAAAAATAAAATAAGTGATTTAGTTTTTAATGATGCAGCAAAAATTGTTCCTATAATCACACCTGATATGACATAAATTCCATAACTTTTTACGATATCAAAATCTACAGCATTAAATTTGTGATGAGTTAAAACTGAAACTATTGAAGTAGGTATGATTATAGCAAATGAAGTTCCAACAGCCAGATGCATTAGATATTGCTGATCAATACCCAATGAATTAAAAATGTAATAAAGAAAAGGAACAGTAATCAATCCGCCGCCAATACCAAACAAACCTGCAACAAATCCAACTGGAATTGCTGTTAATGCCATCAACAAAATAAAATAACTATACTCATTTGTTAAAATAGTATTAAGCAGATTGGCCTACACTTTTATCAATATTATTAAATTTTAACTTATCCATTATATGATCTATTTTCTTAATATCTGCATCACGAACACACATGTTTTCACTTAAATATTTTTTCCAATAACTTGCTCCATTTTGGCCATGAAATAAACCCAAGGTATGTCTCATAATTTGATTAAGCCGTGTACCTTTTTTAATTTCATCTTTGATATATGGAATTAAATTTTCAATTATATCTTGTCTGCTTGGAATATTGTTGTTACCAAAAATTTCTTTTTCTATTTCAGCTAATAGATAAGGTGTATGATATGCAGCTCTACCGATCATGACTCCATCAGTTTTTTTAAGCTGTAATCTTACTTCTTCAACCGAGGTAATTCCTCCATTAATAATGATTTCATCATTAGGAAAATCTTTTTTAAGATTATAAACATATTCGTATTTGAGTGGAGGAATATTCAAATTTTGTTTTGGTGTAAATTTACCAAGCATTGCTTTTCTTGCATGGATAATAAATGTTTTTATTCCAGTTTGTTTTAAAGTTGAAATAAAATTAAATAGATTTTCATAATCTTCTACATCGTCATAGCCAATTCTTGTCTTAATAGTTACAGGTAATTTTGTTATTGCTTGCATTTTACTCAAACAGTCTGCTACTAAATTTGGCTCTTTCATCAAACATGCTCCAAATTTATTTTTTTCTACTTTTTTACTTGGACAACCTAAATTTAAATTAATTTCATCATAACCAAAATCTTCTCCAATCTTAGTCGCGTTAGCCAAAAGTTTCGGAGATGACCCTCCCAATTGAAGAGCTACAGGTTTCTCATTTATATTAAATTCTAATAATTTTTTTTTATCTCCTCTATTGATTGCTTCGTCTACAATCATTTCTGTATATAAAAGAGTATTTTTACTAATCAATCTGAGAAAGAAACGCTCATGACGATCTGTACAGTCCATCATAGGAGCAACTGATACTTTCCTGTTCATGATCTAACTTTATATTATTTTTTTATGAGTTTGAAGACTCTGAATCTTCTGTGTTATTATCTAATTCTTGATTTTCACTTTCAGAAACTTCTTCTAATGAAAGATCATCACCTTGATCTGATTCTGTATCTTCACTTGATGTATCAACATCAGGTTGGGCTGTCTGAGAAAGTTCTGCTAGATCCTCTTTAGAAACTTGAATTTTTTCTGGAGCTTTACGAGCTCTTTTAGATGGTAAAATAGGAGTACCACTTTTTGAAATCTCACCTTTGTATAAACTCTCAAAATCATCACCTACATCTTCATCTGCTTCAGCACCATCATCGACTTGTTCAACATGTTTTCTTAGTTTGTAAACAGCACTTTCTGTCAAATCTGATACTTTAATATTTTCTTCAGCAATTTCTCTAAGAGCAATAACAGTGTTCTTATCATTATCTCTATCTAATGTTGGTTCAATTCCTGAATTAAGTTGAGTTGCTCTTTCTTTAGCAACAAGGACTAGTTCGTAGGGGCTATCTACTTTATCGACACAATCTTCTACTGTAACTCTTGCCATGGGCAGTATCTATACAGTGAGTTGAAAAAAATCAAGGAGATTTTTTAAATATATTGTGGATTAAGCTTATTTCTAACAAAAAATAACAAGATTAAAGAGATAGAAATATAAATAAATGATACCATAGCAATTTGCTCAATAGAAAAACCTCTATCTATCAAAAAACCAAATAAAGCTGTTCCAAAAGCAGTAGAAAAAACCATTAAAGCAGTAGTTAAAGCTTTAATAGATCCAATGAATTTTACTCCATAAATTTCAGCCCATGTAGATGAACCTAAAACATTAGCTAAACCGTTAGAAATACCAATTAAGCCAAGAAAAATAAAAGAGGTAATTGGATTATCAAAGTAAAATAAAACTAATGTAGAAAACAACAAGGGTATATTCATAAAAATTAAAAGTTTTCTACTGGTAAATTTATCAATTAAAAAACCAGATCCTAGTAGAGTTACAACAGATAATATTGAATAAACCATAAATGATTGAGCAATGACAAAAGAACCCCATTCTTTAGCTTCAGTAATAAAAGATTGATAAACAAATACACCAGTTGCAATCCATGGCATTGCTAACATATTTAAACAAACTATATAAAATCTATAATCTTTTAAAACTTCAATTCTTTTCCATTGTTTGATTTCTTTTACATCAAAATCATTATCTGCTTGTTCTCTTGTATCAAAATCTAATTTATTAATTAAAAAGAACGATGCTAATGGTAAAAAAATTAGAGCTAAAATAGAAATAGATATCCAAATATTTTGCCAAGCAGTGATAGAGAGTAAATAAACAATAAAAACAGGTAAAATAAACTCTGCTGATGAAAGACCAAACCAACCAATACTAAGTGCTCTGCCTCGAGATTTAGTAAAATATCTTGCAATAGTTGTTGTTGCTGTGTGAGACATTAATCCTTGACCAGAAAATCTCATTAAAAAAACAGCGATAAATAAAAAAGCTATAGATGAAATCTTTGAAAAGAAAAAACAAGAGAAAGATAAAAGTAAAGTTATATAAAAAGCAAATTTAAAGATATTTATATCATCAATTTTTTTTCCAACCCAAATTAAAAGAAAACTACTTAGTAATGTTGCTGAGGCATAAATTGAGCCAAATTGTCCATGAGTGATAGAAAGTGTTTCTCTTATGCTTGAATTAAATAATCCTAAAAAAAAACTCTGTCCAAAGCTAGAAAAAAATGTAAAAATAAAACCAAATATAATTACTTTTAAACTTAAACTATTAAACATAAAAAATTATGAGTTGTAATGTTGCTTTCATAGGTCTTGGTGTCATGGGTTATCCAATGGCTGGTTATATATCAAAAGGCGGACACAATGTAACTGTTTTTAATAGAACAAAATCAAAAGCAGAAAAATGGATAAAAGAATACAAAGGTAAAATGGCAGAAACTCCTGCTGAGGCTGCAAAAGATGCGGAGTATGTTTTTACATGTGTTGGAAATGATAATGATTTAAGAGAAGTAACTTTTGGTGACAATGGTGCTTTTAAAACTATTAAAAAAGGTGCAATCTATATTGATAACACTACCGCTTCAGCAACGATTGCAAGAGAAATTCATGAGTATGCAAAAAAAAGTGGTTTTGGTTCTTTAGATGCTCCAGTATCTGGCGGTCAAGCCGGTGCAGAAAATGGTGCCCTAACAGTAATGATTGGTGGAGATCAAGCAGACTTTGATAAAGCTAAAGATAAAATTGATTGTTACAGTAAAAAAATGAAACTACTTGGTAAAGCTGGTTCTGGACAATTAGCTAAAATGGTTAATCAAATTTGTATAGCAGGACTTGTTCAAGGATTGTCTGAAGGAATAAATTTTGGAATGAAAGCTGGATTAAATATGGAAGATGTTATTGAGGTAATTTCAAAAGGAGCTGCTCAATCTTGGCAAATGGAAAATAGATATAAAACAATGATTGATGATAAATTTGATTTTGGTTTTGCAGTTGACTGGATGAGAAAAGATTTAAAGATTGCAATGGATGAAGCTAAAAATAATGGCTCATTATTACCTGTAACAGAGCTTGTAGATAAATTTTATGGAGAAGTTCAAGGTTTAGGTGGAAACCGTTGGGATACTTCAAGTTTAATAAAAAGATTTAGAAAGTAATGTATGCAACCAGCATACTATGAAAATTTAGAAGAAATTCAAAATAAATATTGGTCTATGCTAGATGATGCTGTGACTAACAGAGGTTCACCATTTAGAATTCCTGTTTTCATATGTGCTCACCAAGATGAGGTGGATGGTAGAATTGTTGTTTTACGTAAATCAGATAGAGCAAATAATCTATTACAATTTCATACTGATTTAAGATCTCCAAAGGTCAATATTGTTAAAAAAAATAAGAATGCCTCTCTGGTTTTCTACGACAAAGAGGAAAAGATACAATTAAGAGTAAAAGTAGAATGTGAAGTAAATAATCAAAATTCTACAACGGAAGAGTCCTGGAAAAAAACACAACATATAAGTAGACGATGTTATTTAACTGATAATCCTCCAGGAACTGCATCAGAAAATCCAACTTCTGGAATGATATCTAAATTAGAAGATTTTGATTATACAATGGAACAAAGTGAAGAAGGTTATAAAAATTTCACTGTTATAAAATGTAAAATTAAATCTATTGAATGGCTTTATCTTGCAGCCAAAGGTCATCGAAGAGCAAAGTTTGATTTAGAAACAAATAAGAATGCTTGGTTAGTTCCTTAAAAAATTGATTTAGAATATCTTTTCCAATTGTCTTGATAATGTTTTGTGTTTTCCCAAACTGCTTTTTTTTCTTCTTCAGTAACTTCTCTTACAACCTTTCCTGGGGAGCCGACTACTAAAGAGTTATCAGGTATTTCTTTATTCTCTGTAATTAAAGCTTTAGCTCCAATTATACAGTTCTTTCCTATTTTAGCATTGTTAAGGATCACTGCTCCTATCCCAATTAAACTATTATCTCCAATCGTGCATCCATGAAGCATAACTAAATGTCCAACTGTTACATCTTTACCAACTTTTAAAGGACAACCCGGGTCTGTATGAAGAACACTTCCATCTTGAACGTTTGAACCCTCACCTATATGAATGTTTTCTATATCTCCTCTTAAGGTTGCATTGAACCAAATACTTGTATTTTTTTCTAATGTAACGTCACCTATTACAACAGCATTTGGGGCTACCCAATTTTCGCCAGAGTTTTTTGGTTTTTTATCTTTTAAATCGTAAAACATAATTTATATAATATTACATTATGCCAATACAAACTCCAATATGTGATTTTGGTCAAAAGGCTCATGACTTTGAGTTAAAATCAACTGACAATAAAATATTATCCCTAAATGATATCAAGGGTGAAAATGGTACGTTGATAATGTTTATATGTAACCACTGTCCTTATGTTAAAGCTGTAACAAAAGATATTGTTGAAGATTGCAATGAATTAAAAAAAATTGGAATTAACTCAGTAGCTATTTGTGCTAATGATGCAGAAAATTATCCTGAAGATTCTTTTGAAAACATGATTGTATTTGCTAAAAAAAATCAATTTAGTTTTCCTTATTTAAATGATGAAACTCAAGAAATTGCAAAAACATATGATGCAGTATGTACACCAGATTTTTTTGGTTATAATAAGAATTTAGAACTTCAATACAGAGGGCGTTTAAGAGAACTTAAAAATTTAATTCCAGTAAGAGAAGGTGAAAGTGATTTGTTTAAAGCTATGAAACAAATTTCTGAAACTAGCAAAGGTCCTGAAAATCAGACACCTAGTGCTGGTTGTAGCATTAAGTGGAAGCAATAATTAATGTATCTAATAGTAACTAGAGCCTTTCCACCAGAATTAGGTGGTATGCAAAGTCTTATGTGGGGTCTAACTAAAGAGATGTCCAAAAACTTTATGGTAAAAGTTTTTGCAGATTATCAAGACAACCATAAAGAATTTGATAAAAAAGAAAACTTTTCAATTGAAAGAGTTGGGGGAGTAAAATTTTTAAGAAAAATTAGAAAAGCTCAACTTATAAATGAGTTTTTAAAAGAAAATAAAGTTCAAGGAATAATTGCTGATCATTGGAAAAGCTTAGAACTAATTAATACTGATAAAAAAAAATATTGTTTAATTCATGGAAAGGAAATTAACCATTCAAAAAATAGTTCTTTGAATAAAAGAGTGATCAAAGTTTTAAGTAACGTAGAAAAAGTAGTTGCTAATTCTGAATATACTAAAAACTTAGCAATTAACAATGGAGTTAGTAAAGACAAGATTGTTGTTATTAACCCAGGAGTTAATCCGGCGAATGAATTAAATAAAAAATCATTAGAAAAAGTTGAGAGTTTACTCAAGATAAAATCACCAAGACTAATTACAGTTTCCAGATTTGATAAAAGAAAAAATCATGAAAAAATAATTATGGCTCTTAGGAATTTAAAACAATTATACCCTGATATAGTTTACATTTGTATTGGTTATGGAGATGAAGAGGAAAACCTAAAAAAACTAGTACAAGAACTTGATTTAAGTTCACAAGTTATGTTTTTCAAAGATATAAGCAACGATTTAAAAAATGCTCTAATTGCTAAATCAAATATTTTTGTTATGCCCTCTATTATACATAAAACATCAGTAGAAGGATTTGGAATAGCTTACGTTGAAGCTGCTCAATATGGTGTTCCCTCTCTTGGTGGAAAAGATGGTGGAGCATCAGATGCAATCATTCATGATAAGACTGGATTAATTTGTGATGGAAATAGTTTAGATGAAATATATTCATCATTAAATTCTATGATAGAAGACAAAAAATATTTAGAACTTGGAAAAAATGCTAAAGGGTGTGTTTCTAAATTTCAGTGGAAAAATATTCTAGAAGAATATAAGAAAATTCTTAACTAAGACAGAGAAGTAGACAATCTTTCAAAAACTTTTTCAGCACTTAAATTATTAAGATCTGTAACTTCTATTGCTTTAAAATTTTCCCTTTCAATACTGACTTTATAAGCCGTTGTATGTTTGCCAAATAAAGTTAATCCCTTAGCTCCTACATGAGCAGCAATATGAGCTGGTCCCGTATCATTAGCGATGACAAATGAACTATCTTTGATTAGTGAAGTAAGTTGAGAAATATCTAGTGATTTTCCGTTATCTAATAAAGCCACTGCATTTATATCCTTTGCATCCTTAATCTCAGAGGGACCAGGAGCTGTAACAATTTTATATTCTTCACCATATCTATTTAAAATTAGTTCAATAAGTTTATTGTAATAAGGCCATTTTTTTACTGTTAAGTGTGGTGAACAAAAAGGAAAAAGCAAAATGTATTTGTTTAATTTATAAAAATTTCGAATCTCACTTATATCTGTGGCTGCCCATTTAAAATCAGGTTTCAAAATATTTGATGTATTTAGACCTGATGATTTTAACTGATGATCAAATCTTTCAAGGACTGAAATTTTATCGAATTCATCTTTGTTTTTATCTGATGGTAAAGTCGTTAATGAACTAGACCAGACTTCTTTAACTGCTTTTGAAAAAAGGATATTTTTATAAAAATTAGTTCTTGATGAATTTTGAAGATCAAAAACTTTTGTAAAATTATATCTTTTAAGCTCTCGCATTAAAAAATATAAATAGATTAAATTATATCTGGGCAATCTTTTATCTAAAATTACCTCATGAATAAAAGGATTTTTCTTAAATACTTCTAAATATTGTTTGGTTGTTAATAAATAAATTTGATCACCTTTATGATTCTCAGATATGTCTTGAATTGCACCACTAGCTTGGGCTATATCTCCTAAAGAACCGTGTTTAATAATTAAAATATTAGACATATTTAAAACAAGATAGCACAGTATTAAATTTTATGAATAAAATTATAGTAGAAGTTTCAATTGGTGAGCTTTTGGATAAAATTTCAATTTTAGAAATCAAACAAGAAAAAATCAAAGATCCTGAAAAACTTAAGTTTATCTCTAATGAACATTCTATTTTAAAAAATCAATTGGAAAATAACATTAAGCCAGACGATAAACTTAATGAACTTTTTCAATCCCTTAAAGAAATAAATGCGAAACTCTGGGTTATTGAAGATGATAAAAGACAATGTGAAAAAGATAAAAATTTTGGTGAAAAGTTTATAAAGCTTTCAAGAGATGTCCATTTCTTAAATGATGATAGAGCAAAAATTAAATTAGAAATCAATAATCATACCGGTTCAGTAATTAAAGAGATTAAAGAATATACAAGTTATTAAATTATTTAATGGCACTTCATTTTTCAAAAGAAGAATTTTTAAAAAGAAAAAATAAGGTTCTTAGCTCAATGAAAGAACAAAATCTTGATGCTCTCATGATGTTCAGGCAAGAGTCAATGTATTGGTTGACCGGCTATGACACATTTGGGTACGTTTTTTTTCAGTCACTAATCTTAGATAAAAATGGAAATACGATATTGTTAACGAGGGCTCCTGATTTAAGACAGGCTCAAAATACATCAAACATAGAAGATATAAGAATTTGGATTGATAAAGATGGATCAAACCCAACTAATGATCTTAAAATTATTTTAGATGAATTAAAACTTAAAGGAAAAAAATTAGGAGTTGAATATGAAGCTTACGGTTTGACGGGTCGAAATGCTTTAAGATTAAATAAATCTTTAGAAGATTATTGTAGTGTTGAAGATCAATCAGAATTGATAACAAAGATTAGAGTTGTTAAATCTAAAGAAGAAATTATTTATGTAAAAAAAGCCGCTGAGCTTGCTGATAAAGCTTTAGATGAAGTTTGGAAACATACAAAAGCTGGTATTAGTGAGTCTAAAATATTAGCTGAGATGAATAGAGTTATATTTGAAGGGGGTGGTGATTATCCTGCAAACGAATTTATTATTGGTTCAGGAAAAAATGCTCTTCTATGTCGTTATCAAGCAGAAAAACAAACTTTAAATAAACAAGATCAATTAACTGTAGAGTGGGCAGGTACTTATAGGCATTATCATTCTGCAATGTTTAGAACTATCCCAATTGGAAAATCAGATCCAAAACATCACAAAATGCATGAGGCTTGTGTTGAAGCATTAAAGAGTTGTGAAAATAAACTTAAACCTAGAAATAAAATTGGTGAAGTTTTTGACGCTCATGCAAAAACTTTTGATAATTTAGGTTTTAAAAAAGCGAGAATGAACGCATGTGGTTATTCATTAGGATCAACTTTTTCTCCTAATTGGATGGATTGGCCAATGATTTACACTGGTAATCCATATGAAATTAAACCAGGTAATGTTTTCTTTATGCATATGATTTTAATGGACTCAGAAAATCAGCTAGCGATGAATCTTGGTGAAACTTACTTGGTAACTGAAAATGGTAACGAGAGACTTGGAAATCAAAAACTAGATTTAGTTATTCTTTAGGAATTAAAACTATATTTTTTTTCTAAAAACTTAATAATGTTGTGAATTATAAAAGTCATAAACAGATATATTCCACCCGCTACTATGAAGACTTCTACCGGTCTAAAAGTTGTAGAAATTATGTATTTTGCAACACCAGTCAAATCCATTAATGTAACTGTGCTGGCTAAAGAGGTTCCTTTCATCATTAAAATTATTTCATTACCGTAAGCTGGGAGAGATTGTCTAATAGCTATTGGTATTTGAATTTTATAAAAAATAATTTTACTTGATATTCCTAAACTTTTTCCAGCTTCAATAATACCTGGCTTGATTGTTTGAAATGCAGATCTAAGTATTTCGGAAGTATAAGCTCCTGTGTTTAATGCAAAAGCTATAATTGCACACCAATAAGGTTCCTTGAGAATAGTCCATAAAAATGTTGTTCTTAAATATTCAATTTGACCCAAACCAAAATAAATAATGAATATTTGAACTAATAATGGTGTACCTCTAAACAAATAAGAATAGCCATATGCAAATTTATTTATAAATATATTTTTATTTAATCTTAAAATTGCAAATAATAATCCAATAAACAAACCAATTATCAAAGAAACTGATAAAAGTTTTAAAGTTATAGCTGCTGCATTTAGTAATTTCGGGAAGCTATTAATCATTAATTCAAAGTCCACTAATACCCCCTGCTATATTTTGCTTCTAATCTATTAATTAACTTCATACTCAAAAATGTAAGCAACAAATACAAAACAGCTGCAAAGGAGTAAAAAAATAATGGATCTCTTGTAGATCCCGCTGCAACATAAGATTGTCTCATAATTTCAACTAAACCGGTAACTGAAATTAAAGATGTATCTTTAAGAGTTATCTGCCAAACATTGCTCAAATTTGGTAAAGCTAATCTCAAAGTTTGAGGAAGAATGACTTTAAAAAATTTACCAAATTTTCCTAATCCTAAAACATTGGCAGCTTCAAATTGACCTTTATCTATTGATTGTATTGCTCCTCTGAAGACTTCTGTAGAATAAGCCCCTGATATTATACCAATTGAAAATGCACCAGTTATAAAAGCATTTATTTCAATATATTCACCATACCCAAATATAGATGCAACAAACATTACCGCAGCACTTCCACCAAAAAAGAATAAGTAAATAACGAGTAATTCTGGAACTCCTCGAATTATTGTGGTGTATGTATTTGCTACTAAATTTAAAAATTTATTTTTTGATAATTTAAGAGGTGTAAATATTAAAGCGAAAAAAAAACCAATTAGCATTGCTGTAATAGCAACAGCAATTGTCATTAGGGTTGCGTAAAATAACTCGTCACCCCAACCAGTATCTCCAAATGTTAGAAGTTCCATAAAGATTGGCGACTATAAATTATAGTCGCCAGATCTAAAATTTAATTACATAGAAGCGTCAAAACCAAACCACTTAGTAGCAATTCTACTAATGTCTCCGTTTTTTCTTGCTTTATTAATTGCAGCGTTAAACTTTTTCAAAAGTTCAGTATCATCTTTTCTAATACCTACACCCACACCGTTTCCGAATGCGCCACCTGAGAAAGTTGGTCCTGTTAATACAACAGGTTTACCAGATTTTTCTGCATAATCACTGAATGCAACAGCTGCAGCTAAAGCAGCATCACATCTTCCTGATGCTAAATCCAAGTTAACTTCATCCTGTGTTTTGTAAGTTCTTACATTTACTTTTCCTACATCACCAGAGTCTAAAAAGTTTTGGTGGATTGTAGCAGTTTGAACACAAACAGTTTTTCCTGCTAAAGCAGCTGTTAAAGTTTTTAAAGCTTTTTTTGCAGCAGCATTTGGTTTAGTTAGATTAATTCCAGCTGGCGTATCTAAACCTTCTAAACTAGAACCTTTCATAACTGCTAATGAAGCAACTTCATCCGCATAACCTTGTGAAAAGCTAATTGCTTTTTGTCTTTCAGCAGTGATTGACATTCCTGCCATGATCGCATCAAATTTTCTCATTATTAATGCTGGTATCATTCCATCCCAGTCTTGTTCAACGATCACACATTGCTGTCCAATATATCTGCAAAGTGTGTAAGCTAATTCAACTTCAAACCCAATCAACTTACCTGAGGCATCTTTTGAATTCCACGGAGGATAAGCACCTTCAGTTCCTATCTTAATTTTATCAGCAGCGAATACGTTTCCAATGATAAGTAAAGAAGCTAAAACTGAAAAAATAGTCTTTTTTAGTATATTCATTATTTTCTCCTTTAATAATTTTGTGCAAAGTATTTCACAAAATAAAGAATTAAAAAAGAAAAAATTAGTGATTTATTGATGATGAGAAGTTCCAAGAACAATCAAAACTAGGTATGTAAACTCTAGATAAATTAGTATTTCCAAAATGATGATTGAACACATTCAGCCAATTTTCAACTTGAAGAGGTTTTTTATCCTGACTTCCAACTTGTGCAGTAATAACACCTTTAGGTTTGAGTATTCTCACTAATGAGTCCATATTTTTCGCAGCAAGATCTATACAAAACTGGTCATCATTTAAATCAACAAAAATATGATCATAAGTGTCGTCACTAACAGATTTGATACTTTCAAAAGCATCACCCCAAACGCACTTTACTGAATTTTTTTCTGTTGCTTTCTTTCCAATATCACCCAAATGTTTTGTACAAACTTCAACCACCTCAGGATCAAGTTCATACCAATCAACAAAATTAAATTTTTTAGAAATACACTCTCTTGCTACACCACCATCACCACCACCAATGATTGCTGCTCTTTCATTGTCTTTATTTAATTTTAAACCTGCTCCAACAAAAGTTGAGCTATATAAATGTTCATCTGAAGCAGCTACTTGTATTTCTCCATCGATAAATAATGATTTTCCAAACTGCTCTAATTCTAAAATTTCTATATGTTGACCAACTTTTGATTTAAAATCTTCTAGCACTTCATTTACAACATATGATTTTTGTAAACCAGGAGAGCTATAAATATCATGATAAAGAGTCCTGGTATCTCTATTAAATTCTTTTTTGACTATTCTTTTATGTTCAAATTCACTTTTAACAATATCTATTGCTATTGAAGGGCTGATTTTTCCACATGTAAAAAAATCAAAACTTATAATCCCCTTCTCAGGAAAAGTGTGAAAGCTTATATGACTTTCAGCAAGTAAAGCTAAAATTGTAAATCCTTGAGGTTCAAATTTATATTTGGAAATATTAAGAATAGTAACGTCTGCAGCTTTAGCAATTTTATTGATAACTCTCTCATAAACCGAAGGATCATATTCCTTGGAAGTTCCAATTATATCTAAAGTAATATGCTCCCCAACTTTTATCATCTTACCCTTTTTTATAATTTTTAGCCTTATCTAAAACTTTCTTCATTTCCCCAAAAGAAAGAATCTTTGGCTTTCCTAACTTTAGAGCAATAGTGTATTGATGACAAATATTTTCTACCTCTTGTGCAAGTTCAAATGCATCTTCTAAATTTTTTCCAAAAGCAACCTGTCCGTGATTAGACATTAAGCAAGCACTTCTATTTTCTAAAGCTTTAATTACATTATTAGAGAGCTCTTCTGTTCCAAAAGTAGCGTAATCAGCACATTTAATGTCTTCACCTCCAGCAAGTGCAATCATGTAATGAAATGGTGGTATTGTTTTTCCATGTGAAGATACAGCTGTTGCGTGTGGTGAATGAGCATGAACAATAGCTTGAGCGTCTTTTTTATTAACGTAAATATCTCTATGAAATCTCCATTCTGATGAAGGTTTGTTGATTGAGTCGTTATTTTCTGCCTCTTCATTTATACCCATAAAAACAATATCTTCCGGATTTAAAGTTTCATATTTTTTTCCAGAAGGAGTAATTAAATATCCATCCTTATCATCCTCTCTCCCTCTTAACGATATATTGCCAGATCTAAGTGGTGAAAGATTTGTAGAATTCAATTTTAAAGAATATTCAATAATTTTATTTCTTTGATCTAAATTTTTCATTTAAATAACTTCTTTAATCCCTCTGTTGATGCGCTACAAATACCTTTTTCAGTTATTAATCCAGTAACATATTTTGCTGGTGTAACGTCAAAAGCAAGATTCATTGCTTTACTTTTCTTTGGATATATTTGTATTTTATTTATCTTTCCGTCTTCATCTATACCTTCAATATGAGATAGCTCCTCTGAATTTCTCTCCTCAATAGGAATGTCTTTATGATCTTTTATATTCCAATCAATTGTAGAGCTCGGTAATGCTACGTAAAAAGGAACATTATTATCATTTGCTGCTAGTGCTTTTAAGTAAGTTCCAACTTTATTACAAACATCCCCATTAGATAAAGTTCTATCTGTACCAACAATACACATATCTACCTCACCTCTTTGCATTAAAATACCACCAGTATTATCTGCAATGATTGTATTTTTAATCCCCTCCTCATTTAACTCATAAGAAGTTAAATTAGCTCCTTGATTTCTTGGCCTAGTTTCATCTGCCCAAACGTGAATTGGAATTCCTTTTTTATGAGCATGATAAATTGGAGAAGTTGCAGTCCCCCAATTTATTGTTGCAAGCCAACCTGCGTTACAATGAGTGAGAATATTAACTGTATCTTTTTTTTTTTTATAAATTTCCTCTATGATTTTTAAACCATTTAATCCTATATTTTGACAAAACTTTATATCTTCCTCACAAATTTCTTTTGCCTCATTCAAGGCTATTTCTAAAATCTTATCACTATTAACGCCTGATAATTTTTTCATCATTCTATCAACGGCCCACTTTAAATTTATTGCTGTTGGTCTTGAATTTATTAAATTTTCAGCTGATTGATTTAAAAATGATTGATCATTATTTTCAATAATTGCCAAAACTAATCCATAAGCGGCTGTTGCTCCTATTAAAGGTGCACCTCGTACTTCCATTACTTTAATTGCATTGATTGAATCTTTTACGGTTTTTAAATCTTTGATAATAAATTGATGTGGCAGTTTTGTTTGATCAATAATTTTGACAACATTATTCTCAAACCAAATCGTGCGATATTCTTTGCCCTCTATTTTCATTTAATCAACTCTTGAAGCAATAAAATCTAAAATTTTTGGATTAAATTCTTTAAAACAATTAGCTCTGTCCATATCATGATAATTTTTTATTGGTTTTCCCCATACACTACACTTTTTTCCATTAATCTTGTTATCCTGAGAAATAACTATTCTTTTAACACCAGAGATCTCTTCAACCCAATCTGATACTAATCCCCCATATGGATCTTTAGGATGGGTAAAAACTAATACAGGTAAATTTGGGCTTTTTTTAATTTCATCAATTTGCTTTTGTCTCATATTGGCTGGACCAAGGCCATCTTTTTCCTTAAATTTTTTTAAAGCATCCTCTACTCCAACTTTTTTAACTTTGTACGCTTTTGTTAAACGACCATAACATTCAGGTACAAAAGAAATACCTCCAGCTACAATATCTTGATATCTGCTAAGCAACATCATTGTCATCCATCCACCACATGATCGTCCAGTTAAAAATATATGTTTTTTATTAAATCCTTGAGCAGTAAAATCCTCAATAAGTTTTAAATTTGCATCTAATCTTTTTTCAAGCTTCGGCTTACCTTTATATGGCTCTGAAAATTTTTTTTTATTCCATAATCTTTTATAATCATCTCCTTTAAGTTTGCCTGTACAAAAAAGGTAAACAACTATCTCTTTATCTTTAACCTTTTTTCCTACTAAAGATGACATATTATTCATTCCTCCCTTCCATGCACAATCACTAGAAGGTCCATCGTGAGTAGTTTGACCATGATTATAAATTAAAAGAATTTTATTTCGTGGATTATCTATTTTTTGTTCTTTTAAATAACTAACTTTATCAGTCAAAAATCCACTCTTAGTCATTTTTTCAGCGAAGACATTCGTATTAAAAAAAATAATAATTGATATTGCTACAATTTTTTTCATTTATTAAGCACCCTTCCTGCAATTGATTTTAATTTATCTTTAGTTTTTTGTGATCTTTTTTCTGGTGCAGTAATTATTGCTACATCTAAACAATTATTTGTTGGATCCTTAGGATCAATATGATTTTCAAAATTTTCTATTAAGTTCTTAATCATATTTTTTGCCTTAGCAGCATTACCTAATAAAACTTTTACTACTTGTTGAACATCAACATTTTCATGATCTGGATGCCAACAATCATAATCTGTGACCATTGAAACAGACGCGTATCTGATTTCTGCTTCTCTTGCTAATTTTGCCTCTGGCATATTAGTCATTCCAATTACATCGGCTTTCCATGATCGATATAAGTTCGATTCTGCTAGTGTAGAAAATTGTGGACCTTCCATAACAACATACGTTCCATTTCGTTGATATTCTATTTTTTCTTTTTTAATTGCTTCTTCACATGCATTCATCAAACCATTAGAAGTTGGATGGGCCATTGACACATGAGCAACAATTTCCTCGTCAAAAAAAGTTTTTTCTCTTGCAAAAGTTCTATCAATAAACTGATCAATAATAACAAATTTACCAGGTGGAAGATCTTCCTTTAAAGAACCTACTGCTGAGACTGAAACTATATCTGTAACACCCAGTTGTTTAAGGGCATCTATATTTGCTCTAAAATTTATTTTGCTTGGTGAAATAGCATGGCCTCTTCCATGTCTTGGTAAGAAATACACATCTTTATTATTATAATTAGTTTTTAAAATTTGATCTGAGGGTTTTCCCCATGGGGTTTTTAAATCTAATAATTCTCTATCTTTAAACTCCTCAACATCATATAAACCACTACCACCAATAATTGCTAATTTATTAATTGTCATATAAAAGATTTTATTATTATATATATAAAAAACTATAATGAATTTAAAAGATTTTATTAGATCTATCCCAGATTACCCAAAAAAAGGGATTTTATTTAGAGATATTACAACTCTAATAAAAGATGAAAAAGCTTTTGCCGAAACAGTTAATCAAATAGTTGATAAATCAAAAAAATTTAAATTTGATAAAATAGCTGCAATTGAATCTAGAGGATTTGTTTTTGCCTCAGCTGTCTCATATTTATTAAAAAAGCCTTTCATTATGCTCAGAAAAAAAAATAAACTACCAGCAGATGTTCACTCTATAGATTTTGAATTAGAGTATGGAACTGCAACAATTGAGGTGCACAAAGACTCTATTGAAAAAAATGAAAATGTTCTAATTATTGATGATTTAATAGCTACAGGCGGTACAGCAGAAGCGGCAGCAAAATTGATAGAAATGTCAAAAGGTAAGGTTGCAGCTTTTATTTTTGTAATAAATTTATTTGATCTTGGTGGATGTGATAAATTAATTAAAAATCACTATAAAATAGAAAATTTAATAGAGTTTCCTGGTCATTAATTGGTAGCGGGAAGTGGGATCGAACCACTGACCTCGGGCTTATGAGTCCCGCGCTCTAACCAACTGAGCTACCCCGCCTTTTGTAAAGCATGATTTATAATAGTTTAATATTTTGATTCAATATCAATTAATGAACTATATGCTTATATTTTAGGGAAAATAAGTTGATTTTGATTAAAAAATTATTAATCCAAACAAAACTAATGCAGAGGATGCTGCCGCAGAAAAATACAGTTTTTTTCTAGACTCGTTTTTTTGGTTAGTTCTAACTCTATTTAATAAAACGTTAATATCAGTGCTTTTTGATAAATTTTTAGGTGCGTCTTTCTCAAAATATTTTGAAACTAGTTTATCTTTAATGATCTGAGTAGTATTTTTCACATCTTTATTTAACCATTTATTTTTCATATTTGCAAATTTAGTTATAAAGAGAGATAAATTCCTAGAACACCAAGTGCCAAAATAAGTGAGGAAAGTATATAAACATTTTTTTTAAATTCTTTACTTTCAGTTTCCTGAAGTTTTGATTTTAAAACATTTATATCTACTCTATTTGAGATGATTTTTTCAGTTTTTAAAGGCTTTTCAGAAACTCCAATATCATTTGGGGTCTCGATATTAGTATTATTATCTGTAAAGCCTTTAGTAGTCATAAATTAAATAGATCATAATCAAATTCACCTATCAATTTGTTACGAGTTCAAAGTGGGTCACTATTTGATTGACACCTGTCCATTTTGGGTTTCTTATCACACTTTTACAACTATGAGCTTAAGAGAGATAGATTTTTCAAAAGTCCTAAATGATGATCAGGTTTATGATCATATGATGGCTAGTTATGATCAGCTAGGAAGGGACTGGATTGTTCATCAGTGGAGCTGGATGAATAATGTATATAAGGCTTTTAACGATCATTATAAATACTTGATTGTAATTTCTTTAGTTGAAAAAACTTTACAATTTTATGATCAAATGAATATTCAATATTCTTTTGATCAATTTTATTCAAAACCAAATCTTCAAATAGAAAAATTTAGTATTACAGAACTTTGTGAAAAACTCCAATTACCTAAAGAAACTGTTAGAAGAAAAGTTTTAGAACTAGAAAAATTAGGTGTTTTAAAACGAATTAAAAAACAATTAATAATTGATCGAAATGTTTTTTCTCAAGTGAAACCAGAAAGGCAAATAAAGTTAACGTCTAAATATATTTATAAAATTTCTGAAGTTTTTAATAAAGATAAAATTTATTTCAAAAAACTTGATGCAAAATTAATTGAAAATACGATTAAAAAAAACTTTAGTTTATGTTGGAGATGGTTTTATAGAATGCAAATTCCTATGATCATTGGTTACCATGAAATGTTTGAGGATGTATCAACCTTTCACGTTTGGGGAACAGTGGCTATGAACCAAGCTTTTAATTACGAAAAAAATTTAAACGAATCAAACGTAGACAGTTTAACTCCAGACTATATGACATTTAACAAAGCTCTTGTATTAGGTCAAGAACATGGAAAAACAACTGGCGTTAGTGCTATGTCTTTATCTGACATGACGAATATTCCAAGAGCAACAGTAATTAGAAAATGTAAATATTTAGTGAGTAATGGATTCTTAAAACTTAATGATAAAAAACAATATGTTATGACAGGGTATAACATTGATAAAATTCTTCCTTATCAAAGAAAAGTTTTCAGAAATAAAGCAAAATTTTTACGGAAGACACTCAATCTTTTAACTATTTCTTAAACTTCTTTATTAATTTGTAAAAATCTTCTAAATTATACCTGTTAATATTACACAGAGGGGTCATGGGTATAGTAACAACGATAGCGCCGGTTGCATTAGCACTAATCATGTTGGGATTAGGTGCATCTTTGACTGTAAAAGATTTCACAAGAGTAGCTTCAAATCCTAAAGATTTTTTTGTTGGCATATTTTGTCAACTAGTATTACTTCCAATTGTTGCATATTGTTTAATAATTATTTTTAAAACTCCAATTGAATTAGCATTAGGTGTAATGTTAATTGCAGCAGCTCCTGGTGGAGTAACTTCAAATGTACTAACAAAATTTGCTAATGGAGATGTGGCTCTCTCAATATCTTTAACAGCAATTACTAGTTTGATAAGTATCGTATCTGTTCCTTATGTAGTTTTTTTATCAATTGAATTATTTGACATTACGTACGTCAAAAAAGAAGTTTCAATGCTTAGTATATCTTTGAAGATGTTTTTTGTTGTAACAGTTCCAGTAATAATTGGAATGATTTTGAGAAAGCTGTGGGGTAATTTAATTGAAAACAATATGAAAATTATTAATAAAATATCTATTGGGTTATTTTGTGTTGTTTTTATTGCTATCTATATTGAAGAATGGGATAGCATTGTGATGTTCATAACAAAAGCTGGAGCAATTGCTTTAACCTTAAATATTACAATGATGATCGTAGCTTTTTATATAGCTAAATTTTTCACTACTGGAGTTGCTCAAAGAAGATGTATATCTTTAGAAGCTGGACTTCAAAATGGAACTTTGGCAGTTTTTGTAGGAATACAATTGTTTGGTAACAATATGACTTATATGGTTCCAACTGCAGCTTATGCACTAATCATGATGATAACCTCAGTAATTTTTGTTCTTATTTTAAGAAGACAAACTTAATCAAAGATTTTTGAAGTCTGTTCGTTTTAGGGGCCCTAACTGGATCGAGATAGGATATTTTCGTTTCTCTACTTCTATAAACAAATTTTTAGATTGAAGCTCCTCATTAGATAAATTGTTTTCAATATAGCCAAAAACTAAATTCTTTTTAAAATTAAATGAGTAATTTCCTGAAGTTGATCTTCCTATAATTTTATTATCAATATAAATAGGTTCATCATGAAGCAACAAAGGTTTGCCTGGTTCACTATCTTTTAAAGTAAACATTGCAAATCTACTTTTTATTTTATCTTTTTTAATTTTTTCTAATGCTTGTTTACCTATAAAATCTAAATCTTTTTTATTGCTAATAGTAAAAGCTAAACCTGCTTGATATTGGTTTTCTTCAGGTGAAATATCATGTCCCCAATGTAAAAACCCACTTTCCATTCGCATAATATCCATTGCATGCATACCACAATTTGAAAGATTAAAATTTTTACCTTTTTCTATAAGTAGTTCGTATATTTTTTTTGCATCATTAATTTCAACATATAATTCATAACCTAATTCCCCTACATAAGACAATCTTTGAGCCCAAATTTTCACACCTTCAATTGTGATATTTTTTGCTGTGCCAAATTTAAAATTATCATTATCAAAATTATCATTGGATATCGTTTTTATTAAATCTCTACTTTTTGGACCAAACAATCCAAATACACATAAATCATCAGTAACATCTTTAATTTTAATATCTTTTGAAAGGTGCTTTTTAATATGAAATTTATCTCTTTCCCTTGTCGCGGCGGAACTTATTATTCTAAAATAATTTTTCTCAACACAAACCACTGTTAAATCTGTCTCTATGCCCCCATCAGGATTAAGCATATGGGTGTAAACACACTTTCCAGATTCATTTTTAATGTTAGCTGTACAAATTTTTTGTAATTCTTGATGTACTTTATCTGACTTTATTTCAAATTTAGAAAATGGAGTTAAGTCATACAAACCAACGTTTTTAATGGTGTTATTGGTTTCATATTCCGCAGAAGGATACCAACTTTGATAATTATAGCTGTATTCATATTCAGCTTTTTCTCCGTCTAAAGCAAACCACATAGGTCTTTCGTATCCTCCTGAAACTCCAAAGCATGCACCAAAACTTTTTAAATTATCGTGATGAGGAAGAGTTTTAATGTTTCTAGAAGTTTTATGTTGTTTAAATGGCCAGTGCATTCCATACAAATCACCTAATGACTCTGTAATTCTATTTTTAATAAATCCCAGCTCTGAGTGAAATTTTTGAAATCTTTTAATATCGTAACTAAAAATATCTTCATTTATATGACCAGTCATCAACCATTCTGCTGTTACTTTACCAACACCTCCTCCACTTCCTATTCCAATGCTATTTAATCCACAGCATACAAAAAAGTTTTTAATTTCTGGGACTTCACCTAATAAAGTATTTGTATCTGGTGTAAATGACTCTGGTCCTGAGAAAAATTTTCTAATACCTGCAGTTTCTAATACTGGAAATCTTTTTATTGCAGTTGCTAAATAAGGTTCAAAATGCTCAAAATTCTCTTGAAATTCACCAAAAGAAAAATTCTCTGGTACTTTATTAGTCTTATCCCATGCAGGAATTGAATTTCCTTCAAAAATACCAACTAATATTTTACCAGCATCTTCTTTGATATAAGTTCGATTATCAAAATCTCTCACAACTGGTAAATTCTTGGAAAGATTTTCTATGGGCTCAGTTATAATATAAAAATGTTCAGCAGGATAAAGTGGAATACTTACTCCTGTTTTTTCACCAATTTGTCTAGACCACATACCAGATGCTAGAACAATATATTCACAATCAATTTTTTGACCATTAACCTTTACTCCCGAAATTTTTCCATCTTTAGTTAATATTTCATCAACTGGTGATTTTTCAAAAATTTGTGCCCCATGTTTTCTTGCTCCCTTAGCTAGCATGTGAGTGACCCCTGATGGATCAGCAGCACCATCGCCTGGCATTAAAATTCCACCAATAATTTCATCAGTATTAATTATTGGGTAATCTTTTTTAATTTGATCTTTATCTAAAATTCTTACATCAACATCATAAAGTTGAGCTGTTGTTGCTTGTCTTTGAAGTTCTTGCCACCTTCCTTTATTTTGTGCAATTGAAAGTGCACCATTTAGTCTTAAACCTGCAGAATGATCAACTTCTTTTTCAAGTTCCTTATATAAGTCTAAAGTATATTTTCTTATTTTGGTTATTGCTGCTGAAGGACCTAATTGACTTACAAGTCCTGCTGCATGCCAAGTTGTTCCTGAAGTAAGCTGGTCTCTTTCTAAAAGAACTGTATCTTTCCATCCAAATTTTGCTAAGTGATAAGCAACAGAACAACCAACTACACCACCACCAATAACAACAACTTTTGTGCTATTTGGTAATTTCTTTTTCATTTAATTAATTTTTGATTGCTTCTCCCGGGTCAACATATTGATGTCCAAATACATCTGCAACCGCTTTATAGGTCACATGCCCTTTGTGAACATTTAATCCTGCTAAAAAGTTTTTATCCTCACCTAAAGCTTTTTGATAACCTTGATTTGCTAATTTTACTAAATAAGGAAGAGTTGCTTTATTTAATGCAAGTGTTGAGGTTCTTGGAACTCCACCAGGCATGTTAGCTACACAATAATGGACAACATCATCAACTATATATGTTGGATTACCGTGAGTTGTTGGTTTACTTGTTTCAACACATCCTCCTTGATCTATTGCAACATCAACTATTACAGATCCTCTTTTCATCAATTTTAACATATCTTTAGTTACTAATTTCGGTGCTTCAGCTCCTGGAATTAAAACACCACCAACTAATAAATCTGCCTCGGCTACTAATTTATTTAAATCTATTTTATCACTTTGTTCTGGAATAATCTTATCACCAAACATTTGGACCAACTGTTTTAATCTTGCTTCTGATTTATCAACAATATGAACTTTTGCCTGCATACCTGTTGCTATAACAGCAGCATTTTCTCCAACTACTCCACCACCTAAAATTACAACTGTTCCACCAGTTACACCAGGTGCACCACCTAATAGAAGGCCTCTACCTTTTTGATTTTTTTCTAAACAATGTGCTCCGGCTTGAACCGACATACGACCTGCTACTGCACTCATTGGTGCAAGTAATGGAAGTCTACCATTATCATCTGTTACTGTTTCATAAGCAATATTAATACTTTTTGATTTAATTAATCCTTCAGTTAATTCTTTTGCAGCAGCCAAATGAAGATAAGTATAAACAATTTGATTTTCTCTAATCATGTCTACCTCAACTTTTTGAGGTTCTTTTACTTTTACTATTATTTCAGCATCATTAAATATATCGGATGCTTTATCTACAATCTTTGCACCTGCATTTGTATATTGATCATTTTCAAAACCCGCTTCAAAGCCACCATTATTTTCAACTAAAACCTCGTGTCCTTCCGACACCAAAGTTTTTACACTTTCGGGTGTTAATCCTATTCTATTTTCTTGAGGTTTAATTTCTTTTGGTATGCCTATACGCATTGGTCTCTCTCTCTGTTAACTATAGATACTAAAAATATAAAGTAGTTAGTTTTTTTGGTTCTTTTGATAGTTAGTGATACCTGTTCTTAATTTATCAATAATCTCATCAATATGTTTTTCTTCACAGATAAATTGTGGAGCTATAATTAAACAATCTCCTGTAGCTTTAAAATTAACACCTGCCTCATAACATGCTTTGAAACATTCAAAGCCAGCTTTACCAGGTTTACCTTTCATTTTCATATCAATTCCACCCATCATTCCATAGCCTCTTATGTTTTCTACTGACTCTAAGTCTTGAAGAGAAAATAAACCTTTTTGGAAATATGGAGCTAAGTTTTTAGCTCTATTAAAAATATCATCTTTTTCAAAAATATCTTGAACAGCTAATGCTGCAGCAACAGCAACTGGAATTCCTGAATAAGTATAACCGTGAAATAGTTCAACTGATCCCATTGGAGATGCATCCATTACAGCATCGTAAATTTCATCTTTACAAGCAACAACGCCCATTGGCACTACACCATTCGTAGTTGCCTTTGCCATTGTCATTATATCTGGCGTAACACCAAACTCATGACCAGCGAAAGATGATCCTGTTCTTCCCCAACCAGTTATTACTTCATCAAAAATTAAAAGTATTCCATGTTTATTACAAATTTCTCTTAACTTTTGTAAATATCCTTTTGGTGGAACTAAAGTTCCAGTAGAACCAGCTATAGGTTCAACAATACATGCTGCTATATTTTCAGGACCAAAATTACTTGCTATTCTCTCTAAATCCATTGCTAAATCACCACCTGTCTCTGGTTGGCCACTTACAAATTTATGTTCAGGTAAATGTGTGTGTCTCATGTGTTGAACACCCGGCATTAAAATACTAGCAAAAGTTTTAACATTATTAACCATGCCTCCTACTGAAACACAGCCGATATTCATACCGTGATAGCCTCTTTCTCTCCCTACAAATCTAAATCTATGAGCGTTTCCTTTTGCTCTATGATAAGCAACAGCAATTTTTATTGCTGTCTCAACAGCTGTTGATCCACAAATCGTATAAAACATTTTGTTTAAATTACCTGGAGTATGTTTTGAAATTCTTGTTGCTAGTTCAAATGAACCGCCAAAACCTTGTTGGAAAGGCTGAGCATAATCTAATGTATCTAGCTGTTTAGTTACCGCCTCTGTAATTTCTTTTCTTCCATGGCCTAATGGATTGCAAAATAATCCTGAGCTTGCATCAATCTGTGTTTTTCCATGGTGTGTTTTTAAATAAACACCTTTTGCTTCAGTAATTAATCTTGGATTTTGTTTAAAATCTTTATTAGATGTAAATGGCATCCAATGTTCATTTAATGAATTTGGAACTGAAGTACGGTTTTCTGAGCTCATAGATTCTTTCTTTTATAAATTAAATTTTAAATAACCTTCACTAAAAGTTTATTTAGACTAAATAGTTATAATTAACCACCAAAATAATTGACGCAACTCGAAGTTGTATCAAAATAAGCACTTTTTTGTTTTACATCTTGGTAAATTTAATTTTAACTATTGGTATTATAAATCAACAAAGAGGATTAAATGAAAAAAATAATTAGTTTTATTTTAGGATGTTTCGTAGCTCTTAACCTAAGTATTTCAGTTGCAAATTCTGCAGCTAACGAAGTTAGAGTTGCTTACTTTCTAGAATGGCCAAGTCCAAATTTAGAAGATATGCAGAAAAAAGCATTTGCTAAAGCTCTTGGAGTACCAGTTAAATGGACAAACTTCACTAATGGTGGAGCAATGACTGATGCAATGTTAGCAGGGGATATTGATATTTCTTACTCTCAAGGATTAGTGCCTTTTATCAATGCGGTAAAATCTAAAGCACCAATTAAATTAGTTGATATTGCTATGGAATACGGAATGGGAGGAACAACTTGTGTTACTTCTAATGCTTCTGGAATTACAAAAGCAAACGCTACTGAATTAGAAGGTAAAAAAGTTGCTGTTCCACTAGGAACAATGGCTGAGTATGTTTTTGATGAAAGTATGAAAGTTGTTGGAGCTGACAGAAAAAAAATGGATATTATTCAAATGGACCCGGAAGAAGGGGCTGCTGCTTTAGTAAGTGGTGATGTTGTAATGGCATGTTTGTTTGGTGGTAACTCTATTAAAGCTGCAACTGCAGTAGGTTCAAGATTACTTACAGTTGATGAAGCTAGAGCTGCTGGTATCTTAGGAATAGACATTACTTCAGTAACTACTAAGTTCATGAAGGAAAATCCTGGGATGTTAAGAACTTTTATAGAAGTAACTCATGAAGCTAATGCAAGATATAAAGCTGGTAAAAGCAATATGAATGTAATGGCTAAAGCTTCTGAAATGAAAGTTGCAGACATGAAAGAAACTTTAAGTGGCTTTAAATTTCTTACTCCAGAAGAAACTAAAAAATCTATGGAAAGTGGAAATCTTGATGCGTTCTTAAAAGGAATGGGAACACCAAGAGGAAACGTAGACACTAGTTTCTTACCTCTATAATTTTTATAGAGAAAGAAAGATTTAATAGGCGCCAATTGAATAAATTGGTGCCTATTTTTTTTAAAAGATTTTTAATATAAAGTTATTTATGAGTGATTTGATTTCTCAAAATCTAAACATGATTTTTAAAACTCCTAAAGGAGAAACAGTTCACGCATTAAAAGATGTGAATTTCACTCTTAAAAAAGGAGAGCTGTTAACAGTTCTTGGGCCGTCAGGTTGCGGTAAAACAACTTTATTAAATATTACAGCAGGATTTATAAGACCAACTTCGGGAAGTATTACTTTAAATAATAATGAAATTGATGGGCCGGGTGTTGAAAGAGGTATGGTTTTTCAACAGGGTGCTTTATTTGAATGGTTAACTGTAGCAGAAAATGTCAACTTCGGATTAAGAATGAAAAAAGAAGATCCAGTTATGACAGCTAAAAAAGTTGATGAATGGCTAGAAATTGTTGGACTAAAAGGTTTTGGGAATACTCCAACTTATCAATTGTCTGGAGGAATGCAACAGAGAGTTGCTTTAGCAAGATGTCTTATTAATGATCCAGATTTAATTTTAATGGATGAACCATTAGGAGCACTTGATGCATTAACAAGAGAAAAGATGCAGTCTTTAGTTTTAAAAATTTGGAAAGAAACTGGAAAAACAATTATTTTAATTACTCACTCAGTTGAAGAAGCTTTATTACTTGGTGAAAGACTTTATGTAATGGCTCCTCGACCAGGCCGTATACATAAAGAATATAATCTTCCATTCGCCTCTATGGGTCTTAAAGAAGATTTAAGAGAAATTAAAAAAAATAAAGATTTTTCTGCAAAACGAGAAGAAATATTAGAAATGATTTGGAATATGGAAGAAGAAATAATGGGAAAAGAAATTTAAATGCTTACTCAAATAGTAACCTTTTTAATTTTTTTTGCGGTAATTGGCTGTATTCTTTATGGAAGACGTTTAATTAGAACTGAAAAAGTTGATGCAGTTTTTGGAAATCCTGAAAGAGCGTTAGGCGGAACACACTGGGTAATTGTTGGAACTAGCTTTCTTCTTTTAATTTGGCTTTATTATTCATGGGACATAGCAAAGGGTTTTTATCCAAAATCTGCCAATGAGCTTTGTCAAGTTGGAAAAGTAAATGACTCATTATTAGGTCTTAAATATCAGTTTCCTATAGAAGAGAGAGAATTAAAAAGTACTTCACAAATTAAACAAGAAAATAAAAACCTAAATAAAATCTCAATTGAAATACAAAATTCTCAAGAACTCAATAATCAACAAAAAAAGATTCTTATAAGTTTTGTAAATAAAACTAATCAATTAATTCCGTTGTTAACTAACGAAGATTTATTAGAAAATGAAACTAAACAAAAAATAGATGATATTACTGGTAAAATTAACCTTCTTACTGAAAATTTTCAAAAACCTGATTATCCATTCGAAACAGAACAGGAGCTAAATGAAAGACTTAAAGCTGTAGGTGAAGAAGGCGGTTGGGGTATTACAAAAGTAAATGCGGGTAGTGGTACTATTGAAAATACAATAGAGGTACCATTGGTTCCAGCCACAAATAGAGGTTTAAAATTTCATACTGCAGCTCAGGAATTAAATTTAATAAGTGATGAGTTTTTTAAATTACGAAACCATAACCCACAATTTAAAAATAAGATTAAAGAAATTAAAGATAAAATTAAACTTTATAGAAAAGACTTAGATGACACTGAAGAATTGGCTTCTACATATGCCAAAAATATTGTCAAAATCGCAAGAAGAATAGAGTTTGCAAGTATTTATCCACCAAATGCATTAGATAAAATGCAAAACGCAATAGTTAAATTTGATAATGCTCAATTAGAGGCCCAAGGAGGTTTAAGATTAATTGACATTTTTTTATTTCCGGCAGGAACAATTGTTGCTAGCGGACCAAGTTGTTCGGAACAAGGCTCTGGTAGGTGGCTTCCAAAACCATCAGATACTTTAAATAAATTTATCTTAATGTCAAAACCAAGTGTTGGTTATAAAGATATTCCTCTTCTTTGGATAAAAATGGTCGATATAAGTAACGTAGTTGGTTTTATTTTACCTGATTGGATTGCAGATATTTTGCCAGGAGAATACCCTGTACATACAAAAGATGGATTAGTAAAACAAAACTTCAAAGGTGCAGTTCTTAAAATTGTAACTGGTGACTTTAAATTATTGAAGGTACCTGTTCCTTACGGGCATATTTGGGACTCCTTCATGAGAGTTTTTTTAGGATTAGTTTTTGGAATTATTATAGGTGTTCCATTGGGATTATTCATGGGATTAAATAGGTTTGCTAAAGGGTTTTTTGATCCTTTAATTGAACTTTATAGACCCGTCCCACCTTTAGCTTGGGCGCCATTAATTATTTCAGTATTAGGTATAGATAATACTGGAAAAGTTTTTTTGTTGTTTATGGTTTCTCTTTCAATTATGATAATTTCAGCTAGAGCTGGTGCTTCTGGTACACAACTTTCAAAAATTCATGCTGCCCACTCATTAGGTGCATCTAAAAAACAAATACTTAGACATGTGATTTTTCCTAATTCATTACCAGAAATTCTTACTGGTATAAGAGTTGCAGTGGGAATGTGTTGGGGAACCTTAGTTGCTGCTGAATTTTTAGCTGGAACAACTGGTATCGGCTTTGTTGAAAATGTCGCTAAAAAATATTTCCAATATGAGGTTATTTGGATCACAATTTTTATTATGGGAATGCTTGGTTTGTTGTTCGATGTTACCTTGAGAAAATTAATAGATAAGTATATTCCTTGGCGTGGAAAAGGTTAAATTGAAAACAAATATTCTTAAAAGAGAAATTATTAATATTTTTAAAAAATTTGGTTTAAGTAATAATCATGCTTCAATCTCTACAAATGCTTTAATTAATGCTGAATTAGTTGGGGCATATGGTCATGGTTTGTCACGATTAAAAATGTATTGTGATCGAATTAAAAAAAAAGTTATCAATCCAAAACCTAAAATAAAAATTAAAAAAATTTCACAATCTATTTCTCATGTCGACGCAAATAATAGTATAGGATTTGTTGCGGCTGATATTGCAATTAAAACGGCTATAAAAAATGCAAAAAAAACAGGCATTGGAATGGTTGCTGTTAAAAATAGTGGTCACTATGGCCTTTCAGGTTATTACGCTGAACAAGCAATTAAAAAAAATTTGATAACAATGATTTATACAAACGCTCCTCCTGCTATAGCTCCTCATGGAGCATTAAAAAGTTTATTTGGTACTAACCCAATATGTTTTGGAACACCAACAGGATCAAAAATTCCATTTATTTTAGATACATCTATTTCTATGATTAACAGAGGAAAGATAAGGGTAGCTGCAAGAAATAATCAAAAAATTCCTGAAGGTGTTGCATTAGATAAATTTGGAAAGCCGACTACAAATGCAAAAAAAGCTCTTGAGGGTGTACAATTACCAATAGCAAGTTTTAGAGGTTCAGGTTTAGCTTGGATGGTGGACATCTTAAGTGGAGTATTAACTGGTGGTAATCATGCTGGAAAAGTAAAAGATCCTTTTGATGATTTTTCAGGACCACAAAACATTGGCCATCTGTTCATCACATTTAAAACAAATTTATTTGTGAATAATTTTAACAAAAGGATTAAAAATAATATTAAAACAATTAAAAAGTTGCCAAAGATAAAAGGAATAAAAGAAATAATGTATCCTGGTCAAAATAAGTATAAAAGATTCAAAATGAATTCAAAAAAAGAAATAAATATAACCAGTATCATTAAAGAAGATTTAGAAATTCTTAAAAATTAAAACTTATGCTTTCAAATAAGGAAATCGTTTGTCCAGTAAATCTTTTAAATGTAGCTCATAAAAAAAAAGGTGTTAAAGCTGGTATAGTTAATGCTGGTAAACCACTGCCAATGCTATCAGTTCAAGATGCAGTAAACGAAAATTTGATAGAGCCTATTTTTATTGGAGATAAAAAAGAAATATTAAAATGTGCTGAAGATTTAAAGTGGGATATTTCAAAATATGAAATCATTCATGAACCAATAGAAAATAATACAGCAGCTATCGCCGCTAAATTGGCTAGTGAAAAAAAAATACGAATTATTGTAAAAGGTCATATTCATACAGATGTTTTAATGAAAGAAGTTTTAAAAAGAGAATATGACTTATTAGGAAAAACTCGATTAAGTCATATTTGGCACATGACTGTTGATAAAGAAGATAAGCCTTTAATCATAACTGATGGCGCATTAAATGTTCTGCCCAACGTAAAAACAAAAATGCATATTCTTAAAAATGTTATTAATTTTTCAAATAGAATTGGTATTGATAGACCAAAAATAGCCATACTGTCTGCAACTGAGGAGGTGCTTGAAAGTGTTCCAAGTTCGAAAGAAGCTGAAGAAATTACAAAACTTGCTAAAAAAGAAAGTTTAAATGCTGACGTATTTGGTCCTCTAGCATTTGACAATTGTATTTCAAAAAAATCTGCAGCTATTAAAGGTATCAAAAATGATGTTGCTGGAATAGCAGATGTCTTGTTAGTTCCAAGTGTAGAAACAGGTAATGGTTTGGTTAAAATGTTAATTTATTTTTCAGGTGCGTGTGCAGCTGGTGTAGTTGTTGGTGGAAAAGTTCCTGTGGTCATAACAAGCAGATCTGATGAAGCACAAGCAAGATTAGCTTCTATTGCTGCTGCAGTAGTTGCTTTAGACTGATTCTTGTTAATAACTTAAATTATATTCAATTCTTCATTGAAAAAAAAGAACTTATACTTTAAACACTTCAACAAACAATTAAAGGAAAACATTTAATGGCAATTAAATATTTAAAAAAATCACCAAAAACATCATCAACTGACGATACGAAAACCACTGAAATTGTTAAGAACTTATTAAAAGAAATAGAAACTTCAAAAGAAGATGCTTGCATAAGTCTTACAAAAAAATTTGATAAATATGATGGCGAGATAATTGTTTCCAAAGAAAGAATAGAAAAAATTAAAAAAGAATTAGATCAAAAAACAAAAGATGATATTCAATTTTCTTATGAAAGAGTAAGAAAATTTGCAGAAGCACAATTAAAAAATTATGGTCAAGATTTCGAAGTTGAATTATCTCCTGGATTATATGCTGGTCAAAAATTAATACCTGTTAATACAGCTGGATGTTATATACCAGGTGGAAGATATGCTCATATAGCTTCTGCTGTGATGAGCGTAACAACAGCTAAAGTTGCTGGAGTTAAAAATATAATTGCATGTAGTCCTCCTAAAGAAGGTGTGGGTGCTCATCCTGCAATTATTTATACTGCAGATTTATGTGGTGCAGATGTGATATTAAATCTAGGTGGTGTTCCAGGAATTGCTGCAATGACAAATGGTTTATTTAAAAATCCTCCTGCAGATATTCTTGTGGGACCTGGTAATCAGTTTGTAGCTGAAGCTAAAAGAATATTGTTTGGAAAAGTTGGAATTGATCTATTTGCAGGACCAACAGAAATTGCAGTTATTGCAGATGATAAAGCTGATGCTGAAATGGTTGCTGTAGATTTGGTTGGACAAGCAGAGCATGGTTACAATTCTCCTGCTTGGTTATACACAACAAGTAAAAGAGTTGCAGAGGAAGTAATGAAAAGAGTTCCTGAACTGATTGCTGAACTACCTGAATTACCCAGAACTAGTGCTGAAGCTGCTTGGAGAGATTATGGTGAAGTTATTCTTTGTGACACTGATGAGGAAATGGCTTCAATTAGTGATGAATATGCACCAGAACATTTAGAAGTACAAACTCAAAACCTTGAATGGTTCCACAAAAGATTAAAAAATTATGGTTCTTTATTTATAGGTGAAGAAACAACAGTTGCTTATGGTGATAAATGCTCAGGTACAAATCACATATTACCTACTAAAGGTGCTGGCCGTTATACAGGTGGATTGTTTGTTGGTAAATTTATAAAGACTTTAAGTTTTCAGAGAATGACAAAGGAGTCTACTAAATCAGTTGGGGCAGCTTGTGCTAGAATATCTAGATATGAAGGAATGGAGGCTCATGCAAGAACAGGAGATGTGAGACTAAGAAAATATGGCTTTTCTAATTAATAAAAGCTATTAAAAATCTTAAAAATCAAATACTTTAATTAACAAAGATCTATTATGTTTTTTAAATACTTATTCATATATTTAATCTTAATACTATTCCCTACTCAGGCTTTTTCATATTTTGATCCTGGAAGTGGATCATATTTAATTCAACTATTTATAGCTTTTATAGCTTCATGTTATTTTTTTATAACTAATCCAATTCAGTTTATAAAAAGTTTTTTTAATAAAAAAAAAGATAAAGATTTAGAAAAAAACCAAAATGAAAAAACTGAAAATAAATCAAAAGATTGAAGCTTTTGGAATTTCACTTTTATTATTAGCGTCATTTTATTTCTATGAATTTACTTACTTAAGTCTTCCAAGTTTTAAAATCATAATTGAAGAATTAATCAAAATATTTTTAATTTTGTTTTTTTTTAATTTAATTTTTTTCAATTTTTATAGTCTTAAATTTAAAAATTTTTTTTTATTTTTATATCTTACTTATGTTAGTATTTTTACCCTTAAGCTTTTTTTTAATGCTTCTGATATAATTACTCTCCATTCATTTATAGAAAAATCTTTTAATCATTTTATTGAATGGGATCCATTTCACAAACCAGTTTCTATTAAAATCATATCTTATTTAACACCTTATCTGATAGTGACCTTTATTTTATTAGTTTTTCTTAAAAAATTGGAAAATATCAAAAAATTTTTCTCTATATTGGGAATAATTATCTCAGTTATTATTATTATAGATTTATTTAATATTCATAAAAAAGAAACTAAAATTGATAATGAAATAGTTAAAATAGATACAAACAAAAAAGTTGAAAAAAAAGTTTTATGGATACTTTTTGATGCTTTAGATCCTGAGTATTTATCTAAAGAAATAAATAATCAAAAAGTTTTTAAAAATTTGAATAATCTTAAAGATGAAAGTGTATATTTCAAAGATGCATATTCACCTGGAAAATTTACGAATGATTCAGTTCCAGCTCAATTAATGGGTATTAATATTTTAAGTGAGGAGGCAAAAAATAGAGTTAAAATTTTTACTGATTTAAACGGTAAAAAAATACCCTTTAAATTTGAAAATACAATTTTTGAAAGTTTAAAAAAGAAAGGATTAAACGTTTCGCTTATTTCCTCAGTTTTAGAATATTGTACATCATATCTTAGATCCAACAAATGGAATATTTGTAAAGATAATATTTCAGAAAATAAGGAAATAAATATCTTTGATGACGCATTAAATTTTTATTTAAGTCTAATTTTCAAATATGAATCTTATCTTAAAATTTTAGGCTTCAAGCAAACCTTTAATGAAAATAAAAATCAAAACAATAAAGAACAAATTGACTTTAAAGATTTAAATTTTAATAAACTTGAAAAATTAAAATTTGATAACTCAAAATTTTTTGCTGATCAATTTTTGTTAACTAATATTCAAAATTTAAATAAAACTTTCATAGATACTAACCTATTGTTTCTTCATTTTTATATTCCACACCTTCACCGTGAAAACAAGTTTTTATTTGATACTTTTAAAATAGATAAAGATGTGAAACAAAATTATTTTTTAAGATATCTTTATGTCGATTTTTTTATGAGAGAATTAATTAAAGAAATTAAAAAAAACAATCAAGAAGATATTTTGTTAATTATTACATCTGATCATTGGTGGAGAGAAAAGCCAAAAAGTAAAAATGATAAAGAATATATTGGTAATTCTTTTTTTTTAGTTAAAAATTTAAATGATAAATTAGGCTATTCTGTCAATAAAAAATCAACAAACATCATCGTTCCAGATTTAATAAGAAAATTTTTTGATAACCATCTTAATTCAAACAAAGATTTTTTTGAGTATTCGCAAAATTTGGATGTTAAAGTTCATATTAAAAAAACAAGGTTTAATAATAAATGAGAAGAATATCTTTCAGAGATCCACTGTCTGAAGTATATATTGAGAACAACAAAATAATTAGAAAAATTAAAAAAAAAGATTTTTCTTCTTTTAATGATCTTTTTGAAAAAAACTTTTACAAAGAGATGGTTCAAAAAAATTGGGTTCAAAAATCTGTTATTTTTAATAAAGAAGATTTTATTGAAATGACACATAGTAAAATTGAAAATTTTACTGAAGTTACAGAAATGTCTTCATATCAACTTTTCTTGTCAGGCATACAAACTTTAAATATTGCAATAGAGTCACTTAAAAATGATTATATGTTGAAAGATGCATCTGCTTGGAATGTAGTTTTTTCAAATGGTAAACCTTTATTTCTCGATGTGGCTAGTTTTGAGAAATGGGATAAGCAAAAAACATGGTTGGGTTATGGTCAATTTATAAGACATTTTATCATTCCATTAATCTTAAATAAAGAATTAAAAATCCCTACATCAAAACTTTTTCTTTTATATAGAGATGGTGTTTTTCCAAGAGATGCAAGAAATAAACTTGGCATTAGAATTCTTAAGTCATTAATTTATTTAGAATATATTTTTGCTCCAACAATTTTAAAATCTACAAAAATTATTAGAAAAAAAGAAAAAAAAGATAATCCTGATATTAATAAAAGGATACTCTTAGCAATACTTAAAAGACTAAAAAAAAAGTTATTATCTTTAGAGCCTAAATCGTCATCTTTTTGGACAAATTATTCAAAAAAAAGAGATCATTACTCTGATAATGATATTGCGAAAAAAAAACAAATAATTAAAAATTTTTTAAAAGAAAATAAGGGAAAAGTTTTAGATATTGGGTGCAATACTGGTGAATTTTTATTTTTAGCTTCTCAGTATTCATCTGAAAGTCATGGCATTGACATAGATGAAGATTGTATAAATCATATACAAAAAAATTTAGGAGATAAAAATATATCTGTAGCAAATGTGAACATATCAAATCCAACACCAAGTATTGGATGGAAAAATAAAGAAACAACTGGTTACTTAAAAAAAAATATAAATTATTTTGATACTGTAATTTTTTTTGGAATTATCCATCATTTAATGATTTTAGATAGGATTCCACTTAACGAAATAATATCGTTGCTTTCAAATTTAACAAAAAAAAATTTAGTACTTGAATTTGTAACAAATCAAGACCAAAGATTTTTAGAGTTAGCAAGTGTGAATATCAATCTATATAAGGATTTTACAAAAGAAAATTTTGAGAAATTGATAGCAAAAGATTTTAAAATCTTGGAAATACATAACTTAGAGTTTAATAAAAATAGGTTTATTTATATATTAGAAAAAATAATTAAATAAAATTTAATTTTAGCTTTTTGTTTTTGATAATAGCTTTAATCAAATTTAGCATTAAAGGAATTTTTTTTTTATCAATTTTGTTCAATATGTAGGGTGCTATCTCTCTAACAAGTTGTTCTCCCTCTACAGTGTCTTTAGGCATAAATCTTTTTTTAGCTTTTTTAAAAGTGTAGCCTTTTCCTAAATAACTTCCCATTTTACTATTTCTTCCCCCTGCAGCACTTACGTATAAATCACCAACACCAGCTAGGCCTGAAATTGTTTCATCTTTTCCTCTTAAATATTTAGTTAAATATCTCATCTCTATTAATGATTTTTGAAATAAATTTGACGAAGAATTTAAACTTTGACCAGCTCCTATGATCATGGAGTAAATATTCTTAATGGCTGAACATACTTCAACACCAATAATATCTTTGGAATATTCAGGAATATAGTATTTTGTTGAAATAATTTTACCGATTGATTTAGCAACTTTTAAATTTTTATTTGCAATTACTATATTTGTTTGATTTTTGTTTGCTAATTCTTTTGCTAAACAAGGCCCTTTTAAAACAGAAACATTCATTCCTTTGTAGTTTTTTTTTAATTGTTCTGAAATAGTTAAAATTTTATTAATCTTTTTTTCATATTTAAGTCCTTTTGTCAGAACTAAAATTGGACTTTTAACTTTGAGATTTCCCAATACATTACCTATAAAATCAATTCCTGAAAGGCTTAGAGCAATTACAATTAAATCAAATTTTTCTTTTAATAAGTCCTTAGTAAATTTTTTAAATTTTAACTTTTTTGGAAGATTTATCTTTAAAGCTGAGTGAAATTTATTTTTTGAAGAAAGATCTTTAATAAAGATTCTACTATAAGGTTCTGTTATAATAACTTTATTATTGTTTTCTATACAAGGAACAGTGAAAGCTGACCCCATGGCTCCACCACCAATAACTAATATTTTTTTCATATTTTATTTAATCTAAACCTAAGAGTTTTTTTCTTTGATCTGCCCAAGTTCTTATTAAATTATCTACAGCAAGACCTATAAATGCTACACACAAACCAAGCATTAAACCATTACCAGTTCCTTGTCTGTCAGAAAGTGCTTTTAAAATATATTGTCCTAAATCTGTAGTTCCAATCATAGCGCCAATGATTACCATGAATAAAGCAAAAACAACTGTTTGATTAATTCCTAACATCATATGAGGAAAAGCAAGTGGTAATTCTATTTTTAACCATCTCTGTAAACGGGTTACACCTGACATTGATCCAGCATCATGTAAAGCTGAAGGCACACTCCTTAAGCCTTCTATAGTGTATCTTGTTGCAGGGATTGTTGCATAAACAACAACAGCAATTAAAACTGATGTATCTGTAACTCCAAAAAGCATAATAACAGGTATTAAATAAACAAAAGATGGGAAAGTTTGAAGTGTATCACACACACCTAATGTAATTCTTGAGCTGGTTTTGTTTTGAGCACTTAATGTACCGATTGTTATTCCAAGAATTCCAGATACTATTACTCCAAAGGTTGCCATATACATTGTAATTAATGCTCTATCCCACCATTCTGTTAAAGCTATAAATAAAGTAAAGCTTCCAACTACTAACGCTGATCTAATTCCACCGATTATGTAACCTGCTCCCATAAATAAAATAAATGTAGCAACTATAGGCATTCTTAGAAAAGCATTTTTCATTGGTATTAATACGTCTACAATTAACCATGTATTAAAAATTTTGAGTGTATCAAAAAAATTTGCTAAAACCCAATCTACTCCTGCATTCCAGAAAGCTTCTGTAGAAATTCCTTTATTATGTGGAACAATAAAGAAATAGTTAAAACCTTCTTTAAATAAAAAAGTTCCTAAAAAAGAAAACACATAACCAACAACTACAATTCCTCCAAATATATAAAGATACTTATTTTTTTCAAAAGGTGTTGGATTTTCAAAATAGTTTTTTTGCTTATTTGCCCACGCTAATGACAACTTGTCTAATAAAACAGCTATTAAAGTAATACAGACTCCAGCTTCAAGTGCCAAACCTATTCTCAACTGATTTAATGCAAGCAATAAATTCCAGCCAAGACCTTTAGCTCCTATGAAAGATGCTATTACAGCCATCGCTAGACATTGCATTATTACTTGATTTACACCTATTAAAATATCTCTTCTTGCAGTTGGAATTAAAACTTCAGATAATAACTGGTAATCTGTACACCCACTCATTTTACCTGCTTCAATAACTTCAGGTGAAACTTTTCTTAAACCTAACAAAGTTAGTCTAACCATTGGTGGTGTGGCAAAAATAATTGTTGCTATTGCTCCAGCATGATCACCTATTCCAAATAAAACCATTATCGGAACAAGGTAAGAATAATGAGGCATTGTTTGTGCAACATTTAAAAGAGGATTTAAAAAATTTTCTACTCTTTTGCTTTTATATGCCCAAATCCCGAATCCAAGACCTAAAGCAAAAGAAATAGGTGCGGCTACCAAAACAAATGACAAGGTTTGCATTGATGGTTTCCATTGTCCAAAAGCAGAAATAAAAATCATTGTTATGGCTGCGAATATTGCTAAATTTTTTCCACTAAGTTTATGGCCTAGCAAAATTGCTCCACCAGCAACTATTGTCCAAGGTAGACCTGGTAATTTAGCCCAAGGATTTGCACTCAAAAAGTCCCAACTTGTAAACGCAACAATAGTATCAACACCTCCAATTAATATTTCACGAATGAACTGAATCAGAAAAAGCATAGAGCTGGAAATTAATCTAGTTATATGAAGAACTAATGGTCGAGATTTAGTTTCTTGAATACTTGAGTCAAAGTATTCAATTGGAAACCATTCATTTAATAAAAAGTATACTGAATCATTTATCCATCCTGGCATCCAAGCTATAAAAGCAGGTAGTCTCCAAAGAACACTATACTTAGTTTGATCTAGTTTATCTTTATCAATAAACTCAGTTCCTGCTTTAGCAAATTCATATCCCTCTGGTACTTGTATAGCAAAACATAGTCCAAAAAAGACAGCTAATAAAAAAGTCCATTGAATAGCTTTTGGGTATTTTTTAATTATTTCCATAAGATTTATGATTTTTCTTTTCCAGTTCTAAAAACTGTTTGTATTATCTTTGATGGCTTCACGCTTCCAATGATATTATTATTTGCGTCTAAAACATTTGCTGGTTTTTCTTGGCTCAATATTTTTTCTGCTACAGTTTCAATAATTGCATCTTTAGAAACACTTATATTATTTGAGTCTTTGTCATTTGTAGCGGTCTCCATTATTGCTTCTATCTTTAACACTTTTTCTCTTGGCACTTCTTCTGTAAATTTTCTTACATATTCAGTTTTAGGATTTAAAACAATATTTGCTGGGGTGTCTAATTGTTCTATCAAACCATCTTTCATAATAGCTATTCTATCAGCGAGTCTTAAAGCCTCATCAAAATCATGAGTAATAAAAAGAATTGTTTTATTTAGTACTCCTTGAAGTCTTAAAAACTCATCTTGCATTTCTTTTCTTATTAACGGATCTAAAGCCGAAAATGGCTCATCTAAAAACCATATATCGGGCTCAACTGCTAATGAACGTGCAATTCCCACTCTCTGTTGTTGACCTCCAGATAATTCTCTAGGAAAATAATTTTCTCTCCCTTTTAACCCAACTAGTTCAACCATCTCCATTGCTTTTTTAATACTGTCATCAGTTTCTCCACCTTTAACTTGAAGTGGGAACGCAATATTTTCTAATACTGTTTTATGGGGAAGCAAAGCAAAACTTTGAAAGACCATTCCCATTTTACTTCTTCTTAATTCTATTAACTGCTTATCATTCATTGCTAATAGATCTTGTCCTTCAATATAAATCTTTCCACCAGTAGCATCAGTTAATCGTGAAATACATCTTAATAAAGTTGATTTACCAGAGCCCGATAAACCCATAACAACTAACATTTCACCTTTGGAAACTTCAAAAGAAGCGTTATTAACCCCTACTATACAACCTGCATCTTGAAAAGTTTTTGCATCAACATTTCCATTTGAATTTTGAAGCATTTTTTCTGCATTAGCTCCAAATATTTTAAAAACTGAATCACATTTAATTACTGGTGTTGATGTCATAATTATATTTTATATATTTATACTATTATTATTATTAAATACTCCATTAAAAATTCTTAATAAAATAAACCCTTGTATCAATACTGGTTTTTAAAAAACCTAAAGCTTCTCCTTTAACCGTAACAGACTTAGATGAACCCGATAGCGGTTTGACTGTAAATTGAGCAAAACATTTATTTTTACTATCATTCCACTCAACAGAATATTTTCCAGTAGTTCCGCCATTGGCTGTGTATAAATCAAAAGCATCGTTATCAACAATGTTGGCACCCATAATAGCTCTTTGAGTAATAATTTTTGTATTAATGCAAATCATTTTATATTCATCCGATGATAACTGTTGTCCTATTTCTGACTTATAGAATGTTAGAACCCCTCTAGGTAAAGTCGCAATTAATTCATTAGCTTTTTCTTGTACTTTTTTTTGTTCAGCTATTTTAAGTTCTGCATCTTTGTCAGGTCCAAAAAAAATGTTTAGTATTATAAAAGAGAAGAAAATTATAACTGTTAAGCTTGTTAATCCTATTAAACTTCTTATGCCGTCTGGAAATTGATTTAATCTATTTAACATAATCTCCTTCATTCCATTTACCTTGGATTACTTTTCCATCAGACCATTTAAACACTCCTTTTCCGTGCATCTTATTATTTTTCCATTCTCCTGTATAAGAAGATCCATCTGGAAATTTTAAAGTTCCTTCACCATGCCATTTGCTATCATTAAATTCACCTTCATATACATATCCGTTTGGCCAAGTCTCAACACCTTTTCCTTTTTTAGATCCATTTTCCCATTGTCCAACATAAGTTGTCTTGTCTGTATAAGTCCAAGTACCGAATCCATTATTACAATCACCATCAGTACATCCTGATTTCTTTGCAAAACTTGGGCTTGAAATAATAAAACTTAAAATGAGATATATTAAAAATTTTTTCATTTTCTTGTAATAAAATATATCAAATTTAAAAAAAAATCTCCCCTAGCAAAACTAGGGGAGAATTTAAATTTAGATATCGTTTAGTAAAGTGATTAATTAGTCCACTTCTTCCAAACGCTCTCGTTATCAGCTAACCATTTTTTAGCAGCATCTTCGTGAGACATTTTATCTTCGTCAACTAAAGCAGCCATTGCTCCAATTTGACTAGTGTTAAATGATAACTTTTTATACATAGCTGCGGCTGCTGGATGGGTTTTTGGGAAGTTCTCATTCACGGCTTTTTTCAAATAACCGTCTGGAGCTCCACATTTACCATCACCACCATCAACTGGTCTGCAACCATCATAGTACGGTGGAAAATCGATAAAAGTAAATCCTTTTCCATCAGTAAAGTTTGGTGTCCAGTTAAAGATAATAGTTCCTCTACCTTCAGCTTCTGCAGCTTTAAGTTCTGCCCATAATGCGTCAGCACCACCAGCAAACTTAACAGTCCATAAATCACCTAATCCAAGAGCTTCTATTCTCTGAGGGATTAAATCTCCATGCCAACTTTGAGGACCTTCCAACATACGTCCTTTACCACCAGAGTCTGGTGTTGCAAAGTTTTTAGCACAGTCTGGATTTTTTAAAGCATTCCAGTCTGGTAAACCTGGGCAATATTTTGCTGCCCAATCTGGATAACCCATATCTTCAATAGTTCTTGCTTCGTGATCACCCCAATCTAATACACCACCTTTTTCTCTTGCTGTGTCAAAAGATTTTCCAAAAGCTGACTCCCACACTTCGTGTGCTAATGTTACGTCACCAATTCTAATTGATTCGTATACAGCTTGTGAATCTGCTGGTACATATTTTACATTGTTACCCATAGACTCAAAAATTCCACCAATAACATGAGCCATAACCACTTGGCTTGACCAGTTATGTGTTGCAATTACTATAGGCTCTGCGCTATCGCCGCCTGATTTTTTTGCTGATTTGTCTCCTCCACCCATGAAGAACACAAGACCCGCAATAACAACAATCGCACCGATTATTAACGGTAGTTTGTTTTTCATTATTCCTCCTAGTACTAGTTAATCTTATTAGTATGTGCTTTACTTATAGGATAGTCAACACATAGATATTTATATAATATAAAAATAAATTTTTAAAAAATGGCCCTAACTACTTTAGATATTAAAGAGCCTGGTTTGAATACACTACCACCTGGAGTTGAAAGGTATGTAGTTGAAGGTGGTGGACTTACAGGAATTCAACTTTTACCAGATGATGAAATAGAAATTATTAATAATGAAGGTAATCAAGTTTGTGAAATTTCAGTTTTTAACAAAGATGGTAAATCTGAACTTGCTATTTTAGGTTTAAAAGAAATTAAAGATAATTCCGAAATAAAAAAAATTCTTTTTAAAAAAGATGAAACATCTTTACAGGCTTTACTTCAATTAAAAAAAAGAAATTTAAACATTGAGAAATCAAAATCTTCTATAATTTTCAATAAAGAAACAAATGCTGGTGAGAGTATTAAATTAAAATCGAAAGATAAATGTTATTGTATTATTGCTGCGCCAGGAGAGGAAATGATGGTTCATGAACAAAATCCATCAACTGAGCTAACTGTAATGGTTAAAAGATCAGAAGTAAAGAAAGATAAAGAATTTTCTATAATTCCAGATCCAGTTTATGATCCTTCAAACGAAATCAATATTGCTAGGACAACAGCCAACTCTTATCAAGTAAAAGAAGGAGATTATATACAGATAATAACTCCTACTGGAAGACAGTGCTCTGATTTTGTAGCTTATGATACTTCTAAATTAGATAAAGGAAAAGAGAACGGATTAGATTGGCAAACAACCAGGACCTTTATGGGGCATACTTTCCCTGGACCAGGATTATTTTCAAAGTTTTATGATGTAGACCATGAGCCATTAGTTGAAGTAGTTAGAGATACAGTAGGTATTCATGATACATTTAATTTAGCTTGTACATCTAAATATTATGAAGATGCAGGATATTTCGGCCATATTAATTGTTCTGATAATTTAAATGAAGTTATGGAAAAATATGGTGTCCAAAAGAAAAAAGGTTGGCATGCAATTAACTTATTCTTTAATACTTCTGCAGGTGGTCAAAACTCTGTTTTATCAGATGAGTCTTTTGCCAGACCAGGAGATTATGTAATTTTTAGAGCTTTAAAGGATTTGACTTGTGGTACAACCGCATGCCCAAGTGATATTGATAGTTGTAATGGATGGAATCCTACAGATATATTTGTTAGAACTTATGACAAAAAAAAAGAATTTACAAAATCTTTTGCTTTTAGAATGAAAACTGACTCTGAAAAAAAACTTACAAGAAATACTGGCTTCTATGAAAGAACTTCAAAGTTAACAAGAAACTTTGTTGATGCTCGAGGTTTTTGGTTACCAAATGATTACACAAAACATGGTGTAATCAATGAATATACAGCATGTAGAGAGAAGGCTGTTGTAATTGATTTGTCTTCACTTAGAAAATTTGAAATTTTAGGGCCAGACGCTGAAGAGCTTATGAATTATACATTAACTAGAAATATTAAAAAACTTTCCGTTGGACAGATTGTATATTCAGCGATGTGTTATGAAAACGGTACTATGTTTGATGATGGTACTTTATTAAGATTAAGTGAAACAGGATTTAGGTGGGTTTGTGGAGATGAGTATGCTGGAGAATGGTTAAAAGAGCAAGCTAAGAAAAAAAATTTAAAAGTTGTGATTAAAAATTCAACAGATCAAATCAATAATCTTTCAGTACAGGGGCCAAATAGCAGAAAAATTTTAGAAAAAATAATATTTACTCCCCCTACACAACCAACAATTTCTGAATTGCAATGGTTTAGATTTACTATTTGTAGATTAGAAGAATTAAATGGAATTCCCTTAATTGTATCAAGAACAGGTTATACGGGTGAGCTAGGCTTTGAAGTTTGGTGTCATCCTGATCATGCTTCTCAAGTTTGGGATAAAATAATGGAAGCTGGAAAAAATGAAGGTTTGATACCAGCAGGATTTGCTGCTTTAGATTTATTAAGGATTGAAGCGGGACTTGTTTTATTTGGTAATGAGTTTGATGGACAACAAGATCCTTTTGAAGCTGGTATAGGTTTCTCTGTGCCTCTTAAAACAAAAACTGATAATTTTGTTGGAAAAGAAAATTTAATTAAAAGAAAAGAAAATCCCCAAAAAAAATTAGTTGGTTTGGAGCTTATTGGAAAAGAAAAAGCTAATCATGGAGATTGTGTTCATATTGGAAGATCCCAGATTGGTGTTGTAACTAGTGCATGCTTATCCCCAACTTTAGGAAAAAATATTGCTTTATGTAGAATTGATTTTGGTCATTCAGAAATAGGTACTGATGTTGAAATTGGAAAAATTGATGGCCATCAAAAAAGAATTCCAGCCAAGATAGTTGGATTTCCTCACTATGATCCTCAAAAAACTCGTGTAAGATCTTAATGGCTAAAACTACAAAAGATTTGTTGGAGTTTTGGGAAGATCAAATGAAACTATCCCATATGTCTAGCAATTACTTTTTTAGGAAATCGCCTTCTCATTATCATATGATGCTTTTAGTAATGCATGCTTATAAATATAAGGAAAATTTAACTGTTGAAGAACTTAAAACAAAATTATTTAAAACTTCGCGTCCAAAATCTGCTTTAATGATAAATGAAGCTTGTGAAAAAGGCTTCTTTTTCCTGGAAAAAACATCAGGAGATCAAAGAAAAAAACATATCAAACCAAGTGAATCTTTTATACAAGAGTTCAATCAATATCTAGAAACTCTTAAACATTTAAGTTTTTAAAGTTATATAATTATTACTTATATTTTTTATATATATAAAAAATTATATATTTACGTCGCACGAAAAATAAAGATGTTAATATGTCATTACCGACAAAAGCTAAAGTAGTAATAATTGGTGGAGGTATTCACGGTTTAAGCACTGCGTGGAAATTATCTGAAACATATAAAAATCCAGGTGACATAGTAGTTTTAGAAAAAAAAGATATAGCAGCTGGAGCGAGTGGAATAGCTTGTGGCGTTGTAAGAAATAATTATTTTCAACCAGCAATGAGAGAATTAATGGCTCATTCAGTCTCAGTTTGGGAAAGTGATCCAAAAGCTTTTAAATATAACGCTGTTGGATATTTACAAATATCTCCAGAAGTAATGCACGAAGATGTTGCAACAATTTATGAACAACAAAAAGCAATTGGTTATGATTCCGAATTTATTGAAGGTGAAAAAGATTGTATGAAATACATGAAGGGTATGTTTGACGATTGGCAGGCGAAAGGAATCACTTCTGTTCTTCATGAAAAAAAAGGTGGTTATGCATTTAATAAAGACTCTATTAAAGCTCTTGAAAATAAATCGACCACAAACGGTGTTCAAGTTTTCAAAGGAGTTAAAGTTAATGGGTTTAAAAGAGGCAGTAATAGTAAAGCTGTTACAGGAGTTGAAACAAACAAAGGTACTATAGATTGTGAACAGGTAGTTATTGGTGCTGGTCCTTGGGCAAGAGATTTTTGGAACATGCTGGAGCTTCCAAAAACTGCAAACATCAAAGGGAAAGATGGTAAAATGCATACAACTGATATGTGGACATATTGGATGTTACAAGAAGGAGTAATAGGAGTTGAACCAGACTTTTTAAAAATGAACAATGGCAAGCAGCCACCAGTTATACACGTTGATTCTACTGCGCCATTATATTCTGATAAAACAAAAAAATTAATAACAGATAAAATTTGGGGTATATATTATAAACCTGATATTGAGGGGCTGGGTGTTCAGGGTGGAACTTCTCCTTACATAGTGGATAAACATTTTGATGAAGTAAATGTTGATCCATATGGAATTGAGTCACCTGAATATCAAACAACTGAAGAATTTAATGACATGTGGTGTTCTGCTTTAGCTCATTGTCAAAAAAGATTTGAAGGAAAATCAGATTTATATCGAAAAGGTCCATCAGGTGGTCTTGGATGTATGACACCAGACTCATTTCCTATCTTTGATAGATTTTTAGAAAATGTTTATATGATTGCAGATGCCAATCATGGTTACAAAATGATTGGGGTTGGAGAATTAGTGGCAAAAGAAATTTTAGGACAAGAAAGTGACTTGTTGAAACCTTTTAGATTCAACCGATACGAGAAGGGTGAGCTTCACCCTACTTCGAACAGTCCGTTTCCTTGGAGTTAGTTTATCTAAGTAGACAGACGTTTTTTTTTCAGTTACCTTTTTGAACTAAAAATTCTTAACAGAGGGGACTATGACAGATTTAGAAAAACACGTTAACCAACCAGGAAGAGCAAAATTAGTAAAAAAAGTTAGAGATAAGATTAATGAGTTAGGAATAACTTATATCTATTTTCAATTCATTTCAGTTACTGGAAGAGTGGTTGGTAAAGGAATTCCTGCAGATCATTGGGAAAGAACTGCTGAAAAAGGATTTCAATTAGTATATGGGGCAACAGCAAACTTATTTTTAGATCGTCATAATAATTACATTGGATATGGTCCAGAGGCAAAAGAATTAGTTGGTATACCGGATCCTGAAACTTTTGTTCAATTACCTTGGGACAAAAGAGTTGCAAGAGTTTTTTGTACTTGTTTTAGAAACAGAGAAGAAAGAGAAAATCCAGGTGGACATTTAACTTCTGACTGTAGAGGAAATTTAAGAATAATTGCTGAAGAATTTAAAAAAAAACATGGTTATCAAATGAGAGTTGGTACAGAGCCTGAAATGATGTGGTTAACTAAGAATGAAGATGGTACACCAACTGGTAAAGGTTTTTCAAAACCATTCTGTTATCACATAGATCAGTTTGAGTCATTAAGACCAGTTTTTATGAAAGTGATTGAATATGCTAATGCAATGGGTCTTGATATGATTCAAGGTGACCATGAAGATGCGCCAGGTCAATTAGAATTAAACTGGATGTACGATGATGTCTTAAGAAATGCTGATAGACTTTCAACTTATAGACAAATTTGTGCACAAGTTGCTCGAGAACATGGTTTAATTGCTTGTTTCATGACAAAACCATTCATGGGAGTTTCGGCTAGCGGATGTCACACCAACTTGTCATTGTGGAAAGGTGGAAAAGATGTTGTCAACAAATTAGGACATAAGTCACTGCCAGGTGTTGAAGAGGTATTTACTTATGTTGAGGGTGGAACAAATACTTTTATGCCGGATACAAAAGATATGCAATTGCCTGGAAAAGTAGGATTGATGTCAATAGGTGGTATAATGAAACACCTACCTGCTTTAACAGCTATTGGATCTTCAACAGTTAATTCTTATAGAAGGTTGTGGGACCAAGGTTTTTGGGCACCAGTTTATGCTGATTGGGGATACCAAAATAGAACTTGTGGATTAAGAGTTTCTGCTCCAGGTAGATTTGAATATAGATCGGTTGACTCTATGCATAACCCATACTTAATGGGTGCGGCGTTACTTAAAACAATGGATGATGGATTAACAAATAAAATTGATCCTGGTAAACCTGAGTCTAGAAATATTTATGAAGCTCAAAAAGCTGGTAAAGATGTTAAAAAACTACCTTTAAGTTTAGGTGAAGCACTTGATAGATTATCTGAAGATAAAATTGTTCAGTCTGCAATGCCAGACGAAATGTACAAAATATTTCATTGGTATAAAAATGATGAATGGGAAAAATTTTTAGGTGCAACAACTCAATGGGATCTAGATACCTATCTAGATTGTCTACCATAGACTTTAAAAATTAGAGAGAGGGAAAGATATGTGCGGAATTGCGGGATTAATACATAGAGGAAAATCTTCAAAGGTTGGGTTCGAATTGCAAGGAATGCTGCAAGCTTTAAAGCATAGAGGTGAAGATTCAACAGGTTATGCTTTATATGGTGATACTGAAGGAAAAAATTTCATTATGAGAGTTAAAGTAGGAGAAAACGTTGGTGAGGGTAGTTCTTCTATTGCTGAAGATGTGTCTGTATATGATGAAAGAAAAAAAATTGTTGAAAGTTATCTTTCAGAAATGGGTGCTAAAATTGTAAAAGAAGAGAGGATTCTTCCCTATTCTTTAAGATATGAAGTTCAGTATGATAAAAAAGATTTATTAGAATTTTCACAAAAAATTGAGAGTATTCCTGGAGTTGAAATACTTTCTATGGGAAAATCTTTGGAGGTGATTAAAGATTTAGGAAATGCGAAAATGGTTTGTGACAGATATAATTTAGACAAAGTAATTGGAACTCACGCAATAGGTCATGCAAGAATGGCCACTGAATCCGGAGTAGATATAAAATCTGCTCACCCATTTTGGGGATACCCATTTAGTGATGTATCAGTTGTACATAATGGACAATTAACTAATTATTGGAATAACAGAAGAGCTTTAGAAAATAAAGGAATGAGATTTATGTCTGAATGTGATTCAGAATTAATCGCTGTTTATATTGCACAAAAGATGAGAGAAGGTGCTAGCTTAGAAGAAGGTATGAAAGAATCTTTATCAGGTTTAGATGGTGTGTTTACTTATTTTGTAGCAACAAAAGATTCTTTGGGAATGGCAAAAGATACTATGGCTGCAAAACCTTTAGTTCTTTATGAGTCAGATGATTTAGTGGCAATGGGATCAGAGGAAATAGCAATAAGATCTATTTTACCACAAGAAATAGACACATATGATCCATTTGATGGGGAGGTTAAAGTATGGCAAATCTAAAAACTACTGAAAAGAAAACAAAATCCCAAGCAATGGGTATGCATACCGAAGTATTAACAGGAAGAACTCAACAAAAGTTTTTTAATCCTGATGAAGCTGAAAATTTTTATTACTTTGGAACTTATGATGTGGATTTTAATAAAAGAACAGATCTTGATGTAAAAGATATGACTGCAGCAGAAGCTAACAAAAAAATAGATAGTTTGATGAGCGAAGGTTACGGAACAATTGTAATTAAAAACCCACAGGGAAAACACAGTTTAGGTGTTGGAATTTTAAATAAATTAAATTTAATTTTTGAAGGTAGTTTAGGGTATTTTGGAATGGGCTCATGTGATGGACCTATAGTTAGAATCAATGGAAGGGTTGGTTGGTCTTGTGCAGAAAATTTAATGGCAGGGAAAGTAGTGATTGAGAAAAATGCTGGATCATGTTTTGGTGCTGCGATTAGAGGTGGAGATTTAATCTGTAAAGGAAGTGTTGGTGCTAGAACAGGAATCGATATGAAGGGTGGCACTATAATTATTGGTGGTGATGCCGGTGCATTTACAGGCTTTATGATGCAAAGAGGTAGAATAATTATTTTAGGTGATGTTGGTATTAATTTGGGGGACTCTATGTACGATGGGACAATTTTCGTAGGTGGAGAAATTGGATCATATGGTAGTGATGCAGTAGACGCTGATCTTACAAAGAGCGACCAAGATTGGCTTAAGAGAAAATTAAAAGTTGCAGAGATAGGTGAAAACTTTGATGTTAGCAAAATGAAGAAAATAGTAGCTGGTAAAAAACTTTGGAATTATGACAACTTAGAACCTACTGAGAAAAAAGGAGCAATCTAATGGCAAAAAGAAAAGTAAAAAAGAAATCAAAAGCTAAAGGTGTTGGTGGAAAAGCAGATGTTCATGCACATGAAGAAGGTAAAAGAAATAAAAGCTTACTTGGACATAATGCTATTTTTACCCCTGAAGTAATAGACGATATTCATATTAAATCACAATTAGGAAGATACAGAATGCGTGGAATGGCATTAATGAAAAAAATTCCTACTTTTGATGATTTAGTTTTCTTGCCTGGTACTCTTACAAGATTTGTAATTGAAGGTTATAGAGAAAAATGTGAAACGAAAACTGTAATTGGTCCTAGATGTGAAAACCCAATTGAACTTGACATTCCTGTTTATATTACTGGTATGAGTTTTGGTGCATTATCTTATGAAGCTAAAACAGCTTTAGCAAGAGGAGCAACAATGGCTGGAAGCGCTACATGCTCAGGTGAAGGTGGAATGATACCTGACGAAAGAAGATATTCTGAAAAATGGTATTATCAATGTATTCAATCAAGATATGGTTTTAATCCTCATCACGCTCAATTAGCAGATGGTATTGAGGTATTTATTGGTCAAGGACAAAAGGTTGGAATGGGGGGACATTTGATGGGTCAGAAAGTTACTGACCAAGTTGCTGAAATGAGATCATTACCATCTGGTATTGATCAAAGATCTCCCGCTAGACACCCTGACTGGTTAGGTCCAGATGACTTAGCTTTAAAGGTTGAAGAATTAAGACAGCTAACAAAAAATAAAGTGCCTATTCAATTAAAATTAGGAGCATCAAAAGTTTATGATGATGTTCGTATGGCTGCAAAATGTGATCCTGACTCTATCTACTTAGATGGAATGGAAGGTTCTACTGGAGCAGGTCCTCACATAGCTGCAGCAAACACAGGTATTCCAGGTATTGCCGCAATCAGAGAGGCAAGAAGAGCAATAGATGATGTTGGTAAAACTGGTAAAGTAACTTTAATTTATGCTGGTGGAGTAAGAGATGGTGCTGATATGGCAAAAGCTTTAGCATTAGGTGCCGATGCAATTGCAATTGGTACTGGGTCTATGATTGCATTAAATTGTAATAAAGATATTCCTGAGGCAAATTTTGAAAAAGAAATGGGTGTGAAAGCGGGAGAGTGTTACCACTGTCATACTGGAAGATGTCCAGTTGGTGTTGCAACACAAGATCCAAAATTAAGAGCAAGATTGAATCCTGATGATGCTGCGCTAAGAGTATATAATTACTTACACTCAATGACTTTAGAGGCTCAACTTCTAGCAAGGGCTTGTGGTAAAACAAATATTCACTCTTTAGAGCCTGAAGATTTAGCTGCATTAACATCTGAAGCATCTGCTTTAGCTAAAGTACCGTTAGCAGGAACTAATTACACTGTTGGTGTAGATAACTTTCATAAAATATAGAGGTAACAGTGGCTAAGAAAAAAACAAAAAAAGTTAAAAGTAAGCCAAAAAAAGAAAAAAAAATGAAGCTTGGTACTTTTAAAGAAACTGCTAGAGAAAAACTAATTGGCCAACATATCGGTTATAGATATGATGTAAATTTACTCCCTGATTATAAAAAGATAACTCCATTTCTCAAAAAATATGTAGAGGCAATGGGATGGGATGACTTAAACTGGTTGGAAGATGTTCATATGGGATATGAAGAAGGAAGACCTGCAGTGTTTTGTAGAAATGCAAATGGTTGGGTAACAATTCCAAAATCTATTAAACTACCTGACAATCAACAAGATAGAGATATGATAGCAAGAGAGTTATTAGTTAAATTTCAAATGTCTCCCAAACATCCTCTTGTTGATTTGAAAAAAGCTTACTTAAAATTCTAATAACACAATCTAAAGTTGATTTTATTTTAAAACCTAGTGTCAATACTAGGTTTTAAATTACTGTTTCATTTGTCACACCCTCTTAAATTTTATAGGGTTTTCAAAACTAAATAAGGAGAGAGAGAATATGACTGATCAGTTAGGTGCTCTTACAACCATATTTACAGAATTTTACTACTGGGTAACAGTGGTACTAATGTTTTTAATTCACGTTGGTTTCTGTATGTATGAAGTTGGGGCTTCTCGATACAAACACCATCAACATACTCTTATGAAAAATACTATGCTGATACCATTGGTAACAGTAACATGGTTTTTCTTTGGTTGGTGGATTTACTGGGCGTTCCCAACAGGACCGGGAATTGCACCTTCAATAATGAATGAAAGCACAGCTTTAATTACCGATGAAAGTACTTTTAGTGCTAGATGGTATACGGCTGCGAGTGAATACATGGCTATTAACTTAGGAGATCATATCTCTGGTGTATTCTGGGCTGCTTTCTTACTATTCTCATGGACAGCTGCTTCGATTGTTTCAGGAGCAATTATTGAGAGAATAACAACCTTCGCATTTGGAATTTTAGCAATTGCTATAGGTTCTTGTTTTTGGGTAATTGATGCTGCTTGGGGATGGCACTTCGATGGATGGATGCTTAAAATTTTAGGATACCATGATGCTTATGCGTCAGGAGTAATTCACGCAATTGCGGGTGGATTTGCTTTAGGTGTTCTTATGGTTTTAGGACCAAGAATTGGTAAGTTTTCATCTAGTGGTGAACCAAGAAATATAGGACCAAGAAACCCTTGGCTAGTTACAGTTGGATTATTTTTAATTTATACTGGTTTCTGGGGATTTTATGCGGCATGTAATATACCGATATTTGATCTTGGACCTGAATATGGAATGGAAGGTGTAACATACTGGACAGCTACAAACATATACGTAACCCCTACTACACTTAGTGGTATTACTTTTAACTTCTTGATGTCATTATCAGGAGGATTATTAGCTGGTTATTGGATTGCTAAAGGTGATCCTTTCTGGACATACTCAAGTGGACTAGCAGGTGTTATCTGTGCTTCAGCTGGAAATGATTTATATCATCCAATTCAAGCAATGATCATTGGTATGATCGGTGTTGTGATTGCATACAAACTACATTACTGGGTTGAGCGTAAATTCAAAATCGATGATGCAGTTGGTGCAGTAGCAGTACATGGTTATGCTGGATTTGTTGGTCTAGTAATATGTGGTTTTGTCTTAAATGGTTATCCATCATCTGGTTACAGTGTTGGTGCTATGTGGGACGGAACAACTTATGCTTCAATTAACCCATTAGGACAATTCCTAGGAGCAATAATAATGTTCGTAGTTCTTGGACTAATACCAGGTTATGTTATAGCTAGAGTTCTTCATGCGATGGGTAAATTAAGAATCCCGCGAGATGTTGAAATAGCTGGACTTGACTATGAAATGATGGAATCTGCTAAGAAAGATGAAAGAGCAGTTTCATCCGCAACCAGGTAAAGGAGATAAAATATGGCTACAGTTACAAACTGGATCGATCACCTAAGTGCTGAAGAAGTTGTTGGCGCTGTTTACCCTGGTGCTGGATCAATGGAAATGACGCTAGTTATCGTTGGTGTAGTTTTATGGCTAGGATGGCATGTTTTGACTGGTAAATCTGAGAGTGATGAACTCGACAGATTATCAAGAAAAAGACATGGTGCTAATGACCATAAAAGTAATATTACCGACTGGTAATTGAAATAAAATTTGGGCGCTGCTTAACTGTGGCGCCCTTTTTTAATTTTTAATTAAAAAATGTCTGAAGAAAATAATAACGAAGAATTAAGACCAACCAAAATGCGTGGGGTTGCATTCCCTAAAGCAAAATATGGAGTTATATTAGCAGTAATTATAATTATTGTTGTTAATCTAATATATTATAAAGAAACAATTTTTTCTTTTTTAAAATAACTATGAGAATTTAATTTATGCCAAAAAACTTATTCAAAATTGCTAAAGAAAAAAAAATAAAATACTTCCTAATTAGTTTTGTAGATTTGTTCGGAGTATTAAGGTCAAAATTAGTCCCTGCAAGAGCTATTAAAGAAATGCAAGAAGTTGGTGCTGGGTTTGCTGGTTTTGCGGCATGGTTAGATATGTCACCGGCAGACTCTGATATGTTTGGTATTCCAGATCCTGATAGTCTTATTCAATTACCA
>CABXRR010000001.1 GCA_902514695.1 uncultured Pelagibacteraceae bacterium | reverse complement strand
ATTTTTCTGATGAAAAGATTAATTTAGATGAGATGGCTAAAAAAATTATCAACGGCCATAATCCTAATGAGGTTGTATTAACAACAAAAAAAACAGAAAATAAGACGTTTTTTGAGAAATTCTTCCATTTTTTTAGTTAGTTTGTATTTTACAGTAACATTTGTTGTTTTCTTTTTTTTTTCAATTAGCTCTAAATACTCGTGTGTCTTATTTAAACCAAAAAACAATTAATTCTCCTATAACACTAGAGGGTGTAGGTCTTCACAGTGGTAAAAACGTAAAAATTTGCATTAAGCCAGCAGAACCTAATACTGGGATAATTTTCAAAAGGGTGGACTTAAAAATAAATAACACTGTTTATCCTAACTTTAATAACGTGACCAACACATCTTTAAATACCACAATCTCAAATGAGTATGGTGTTACAGTTTCAACAATAGAACACTTGATGGGGGCATTATTTGGTTTAGGAATTGACAATGTAATTATTGAAATTGATAATGAAGAAGTACCAATTCTTGATGGATCGGCTAAAGAATTTGTCTCAAAAATATTTAATGTAGGAATTAAATCAAGTGAGACTCCAATTAAGATAATTAAAATAAATAAAAAAGTTGAGCTCCATGATGGTAAAAGATTTATTTCAATAGAGCCATCAAAATTAAGTTTGGATATAGAATTTGAATTAAAATATGATAATTCAGTTATTGGCAATCAAAAAAATAAAATAAAAGTTTATGAAGATGATTTAACGAATATATATAATTCGAGAACTTTCTGTTTATTTGAAGATATTGAAAAAATTAAAGCACTAGGTTTAGCCAAGGGTGGAAGTTTAGAAAATGCTATAGTAGTTAAAGATAAAGAGGTTTTAAATAAAGATGGTCTAAGAAATAAAAAAGAGTTTGTGAACCACAAAATTTTAGACTGCATTGGTGATTTATATACATGTGGCTATAGAATGTTAGCTAATATAAAATGTTCTCAAGGAGGACATTATTTAACAAATGAATTACTTAGAAAAGTATTCAGTAATCAAGAGAATTTTGCAATCCTAGAAATACACGAAAAAAGTCTACCTCACACATTTATCCAAAAAAATCTGCTTAAATCAATAGCATAAAATATTTTTTCATTTAATAATAAAAACTTATGAAATTTATTTTTGTTTTATTAATTTTAATTACTCTACTTATTTCATCCGGATGCAATTCTAAAAAAGAAGAACAAATTATTTTAGATAGTAAAGATTTGGAGTCTCAGATGACAGAGGCTTACAACAAAGGATTGAAAGCTTTGGAGGAGGGAGATGTTTTATATGCAGCAAAAAATTTTAATATTGTAGAAAATATATATCCCCAATCAATTTGGGCACCGAGATCAATTTTAATGGCAGCATATTCTTATTACTCCCAAGATTATTATGGAGATGCTATTTCAGAATTAAAAAGATTTATAAAAAATTACCCCGAAAATGAAAGTACCTCTTATGCTTATTTTCTACTAGCAACATGTTATTATGAATTAATTATAGATGAAAAAAAAGATCTTTCATCAATATCTCAATCTAAAAAGTATTTCAATTTGATATTAAAAAAATATCCTAACACTGATTTTGCTATGGATGCAAAATTTAAATTACTTTTAATAAATAATATTCTTGCCTCGAAAGAAGTTTATTTAGGAAAATATTATCTATCTAAAAAAAAATGGATTCCAGCAATGAATAGATTTAAAAATGTTATAATTGATTATGATGAGACTGAATATGTAGAGGAAGCAATTCATAGATTGGTTGAAATAAATTATATTTTAGGATTAGAAGAAGAAGCAAAAAAATACGCTGTATTATTAGGCTATAACTATCAGAGTAGTGAATGGTATAAGGAGTCCTATAGAGTATTTAATAAAAAGTATCAAAATCCTATTCTCAAAATTAAAAAAGATGAAGGAAACAAAATTATAAAGAAATTTAAAGAACTTTTTAGATAGTATGAGTAATGAGGAAATAAAAAAAAATTACTTAAAAAAGATTAAAAGAATTACAAAATTAAATGAGAGTTATTATATAAAGAATAACCCTTTAATTTCAGATGGCGAATATGATCTTTTAAAAAAGGAAATAATTTCTTTAGAGCAAGAATATAACTTTTTAGATCATGAAGACTCACCTTCAAAAAAAGTTGGATTTAAACCTTCCAAAAATTTTAAGAAAGTTGATCACAAAGTACCAATGTTATCTCTTGCAAATGCTTTTTCAGAAGAAGATTTGATTAACTTTGAAAAAAAAATTATAAATTATCTTAACGAAAAAAAAAACTTTACTATTGAATATAGTGCAGAACCAAAAATTGATGGAATATCAGCATCTTTAATTTATAAAAATAAAAAGTTTGTCACAGGATTATCAAGAGGTGACGGTCAAATGGGAGAAGATATAACAGCTAATTTAAAAACTATCAGCGATATACCTCAAACTATTTCTGCAAAAGATTTTCCAGAGGAAATTGATATTAGAGGAGAAGTATTTATACAAAATAGTGATTTTAAAAAATTAGCAGATAAATTTGCCAACCCGAGAAATGCAGCCTCTGGCTCGTTAAGACAAAAAGATCATAAGGATACTAAAAAAATTCCATTAAAGTTTATTGCATATACTTTTGGATTTGAAAAAGGGATGAAGATTAATAATCAAAAAGATTTTTTGAAAAAATTAAGTGATTGGGGATTTAAAACTAATCATTTAAACAAAATTATTAGTGGGACCAAAAACCTAATGCAAAATTATAATCAAATTGAAAAAAAAAGAGGAGATTTAGATTTTGATATAGATGGGATAGTTTATAAAATAAATGATTTTCAAATACAAAAACGATTAGGGTTTGTAGCTAATGCTCCTAGATGGGCCATTGCACATAAATTTTCAGCGAATAGTGGAATTTCAAAAATATTAGACATTGATATTCAAATAGGAAGAACAGGTGCGCTTACTCCAGTAGCTAAAATAAATCCTGTTAATATAGGTGGAGTTGTAGTTTCTAATGCGACATTACACAATGAGGATGAAATTAATAGAAAGGACATTAGAATTGGAGATATTGTCAAAATTGAGAGAGCAGGAGATGTAATACCACATATAATTTCAGTGGATTTAAAAAAAAGAGATAAAAGGTCTAATAAATTTATATTTCCATCCAAATGTCCCTCTTGTGGCTCGAAGACAATTAAAGAATACAATTCAATCACTAAAAAAAAGGATGCTGTAAGAAGATGTTCTAGTGAGGGTTTTGAATGTGAAAAAGTTGCGATAGAGAAGATAAAACATTTTGTCTCAAAAGAAGCATTTAATATAGATGGTTTTGGAAAAAAAATTGTTGAGAATTTTTGGAAAAAAAATTTAATAAAATTACCTCAAGATATTTTTAATTTAGATTATAAAAAGATTGAAAATATGGATGGTTGGGGGAAACAATCAATTTCAAATTTGAAATATTCAATTGATCTACGAAAGAACATATCTTTTGAGAGATTTATTTATGCACTTGGTATACGACATATTGGTTTTGAAAATGCCAAACTAATATCTAAAAATTTAAAATCCTTTAAAAATTTTATTGATTTATCAAAATCAAATACTTTTGATGAATTACTAAACCTTGATGGAATGGGGGAAACCCAAATTAATTCAATTAAAAATTTTTTTTCTAACAAAACTAATCTAAAAGTTTTGACAGAACTAAATAACATTCTTTCAATTAAAAATAATATTGAAACAAAAAAAAATGGTCCCTTAAAAGACAAAACATTTATGTTGACAGGTAAACTAAATGGTATGAGTAGAGCAGAAGCAAAATCATTGATAGAACAAAATTCTGGTTCTATAATAAGCAATGTTACCAAAAGGCTTGATTATTTAATTATAGGCGATAAGCCAACAAAAAGAAAAGTCGATATGGCTAGAGATATGAATATAAAAATCTTAAGACAAGATGATTGGATAAAAATGTTAAATAAAACTAGCTAACCATTTTTTCTCAGGTTTAGTAAGATATTTTGAAATTTTTAAGTAAACATCATAATGATATCTAAATAAGTATTCCTTTTCTTTTTTAGTTAATTTTTTATAATTAATTAAATCTTTTTCAATAGGTGCTAAAGTTAAGTTTTTAAACATCAATTTTTTTTTGTATTTTTTTACATATACTAAATTTTCAATTCTTATACCAAATTTACCTTTTTTATAATATCCAGGCTCATTACTTAAAATCATCCCTTCATGAATTTTAACATTATTAAATTTAGATATTGCTTGAGGCCCTTCATGAACATTTAAAAAAAACCCAACTCCATGACCAGTTCCATGCTCATAATTTAGTCCTTCAAGCTTAAGATATCTTCTAGCCAGAGGGTCGAGTAATTTTCCATTAGTATATTTAGAGAGATTGGCTGTTACAACAGCGATATGGCCTTTTAATACTTTTGTGAAAATATTTTTTATATAATTGTTTGGTTTTGAAAAACAAATAGTTCTTGTTACATCAGTAGTTCCATATCTGTATTGTCCACCAGAATCACATAAAAAAATATCTTTTTTATTTATTATTTTGGTCTTTTTTCTGCTAGCTCTGTAATGAACAATTGCTCCATTACTCCCAGTACCAGCTATAGTATTAAAACTAGGAAAAAGATAATTTTTATTTTTTTTTCTAAATCTTTCTAACTTGTTCTGAGCATCGAACTCAGTGATTTTTTTTTTATTAACTTTTTGTATCCAATATAAAAACTTAGAAAGAGCAACACCATCTAAAATATGGCTATTAATCATATTCTTAATTTCTAATTTATTTTTTATAGATTTAAAAAAATATATTGGATCATCATTTTTGTAAATTTTTAAATTCTTATTAAATAAGTTTTCGTAAAAAATAGAGCAGCTTTTCTTGTCAAGAATAACTTTATTATTTTTAAATTGATTAATAAATACTTTAAAATTTTTAGGTTCAATTATTTCTTTTCTTTTAACTTTCCTTTCTTTAATCAATTTTTCTAAATTTTTAAATTCCGATATAAGATAAATTTTATTTTTATCATTTATTAAAAGTCTACAATTTGGAATAGGGCTATTGGGATTGTCAAAACCTCTTATATTTAATAACCAAGCAACATTTTCAGGCGCACTAACAAATAGAAATTCTTTATTATTTTTTTTTAGATAATAAGAAACTTTTCTTATTTTAGATAAATGACTTTCACCGACAACTTCTTTTTGTAAAGAAAAAAAGGGTTTTGTCTTAATTACATATTTATTATGTATAGTATCAATCAAATTTTTTTCAATTTCCTTAATTTTATTATTTTTTTTAAAGCTACTGAATAATAAGTGAGAAGTGAAAAGTTTAGGATCTATACCTAAAGTTAAGTTTTTAAATAATTTACAATTTAAAATTTTTTCATAACTGGTAATTTTGAATTGTTCTCCAGATTCCATCTTTGCTTGAAGAGTGTATCTTCCATCCACAAATAAATAATTTTTATTCTTAAGAATAACAGCAAAACCGGCAGAACCTGTAAAATTCGATATTGTTCTTAATCTATCTTTTAAAGCATATTCAGAAAAAAATTCATCATTTTTTGGAACAATATAGCCGTCAATTCCAAATTCTTTAAACTTAGATCTTAGTTGCCTTATTCTTTTTTTTGTCATTTGATTCTTTTTTGGTATCGTATCCAACCAGGACTTCTCACATTATCATTATCATTTTCCTCAAAATCTTGGTTGAATTCAAAATCATCTAATTCATCTTTTGTTTCATCAAAAAAAGAATTTTTTTCTAAATATTTTTCAGGTAATTCGTCAATAAATCTAGAGGCCATGCTATCAATCCAATCACCTTGATAAAATCTGTTCATTGAAAAGGACACTACTGCCATTTTTTTTGCTCTTGTTATTCCGACATAAGCAAGTCTCCTTTCTTCCTCTAGACCTTTTTGTCCCTTTTCCTCAATTGATTTTTGATGTGGAAAAAGTCCCTCTTCCCATCCAGGTAAAAAAACTGCATCAAATTCCAAACCTTTGGATGCATGCATTGTCATCATATTAATTTTTTCACCATCCCACTCTTGATCAATAGATGTGGCCAATGAAACATGTTCTAAAAAACTTTCCAAATTATCAAATTCTTTCATTGCGCTTAAAAGTTCTTTGATATTTTCAAGTCTATTTTCATTCTCTAAATCTTTCTTATTTTTAAGCATCGCAGAATACCCAGACTCATCTAAAATAATTTGTAATAATTTCACATGATTCAATCTTTTTACCTTTAAGTCATTTCTCCATTTCATTACTAGATCTAAAAATAAAGATAAGCCAATTTTTGCCTTAGGTTTTACTAAGCCATCCTGAATCATGCTTTTTGCTGAAGTTTCTAAATTCATAGAATTTTTTTTGGAATATTCATGGATAGCTTTTAAAGTGCTGTCACCAATTGATCTTTTAGGATTATTTATAATTCTTTCAAAAGCTAAATCATCTTTTTCTTGGTAAATTAACCTTAAATAAGCTACGCAGTCTTTAATTTCTGCTCTTTCATAAAATTTAGTACCACCCAAAATTCGATATGGCATGCCAATTTTCAAAAATCTTTCCTCAAATTCTCTAGTTTGAAAAATTGCCCTTACAAGAATTGCAATGTTATTCAATGAAAATTTTTTTTTAATCTTTTCAACTTCATCAGAAATACCCACAGCTTCATCTTTACCGTTTTTAAAACAATTAAGTTTGACTAAATCTCCATCCTCCATATCTGTTTTTAAAGTTTTGCCAACTCTATTTTGATTATTTGAAATTAAATTAGATGCTGTAGAAAGAATATTTTGAGTTGATCTATAATTTTGTTCCAATCTTATAATTTTTGTATTTTCGTAAACTTGATCAAATTCTAAAAAATTTTTAATTTCTGCGCCTCGCCAACTATAAATTGATTGGTCATCATCTCCAACACAACAGATATTTTTATTTTTTTCTGCAAGAAGATTTAACCAAGTACTTTGTATATAATTTGTATCTTGATACTCATCTACTAGTATATATTTAAAATTTTTTGAATAAATCTCTCTAATATCAATATTTTTTTCAAAAATTTTTACTGTGTGCAAAATTAAATCACCGAAGTCACAAGAGTTTAACCCAATAAGTTTTTGCTGATATATCTTATAAATTGGCAATATGGTTTTTTCATAAATATCTTTTTGATTAATAATAACCTCACTAGGATAGAATCCTTTATTTTTCCAACGATCAATTATTGCAAGGATATATCTTGGAGCAAGCTGTTTGACATCAATATTTTCCGCTTTACAAATATTTTTAATTAATCTGATTTGATCATCTGTATCAATAATTGTAAAATTGGAATTTAGACCAGCTGCAGATGCATGTTTTCTTAAAAGTTTTGCACAAATAGAATGAAAAGTTCCTAACCAAGAAAGTCCTGTAGCGCTTGAACCAAGTATTTTACTAACTCTAGACTGCATTTCTTTGGCAGCTTTGTTTGTAAAAGTTACTGCTAGAATTTGATTAGGAAAAGCCTTTTTTTCTTTGATAATATTAGCAATTCTACTGGTTAACACTTTTGTTTTACCGGAACCAGCTCCAGCAACTATTAATAAAGGCCCATCAAGATGCATTACAGCCTCTTTTTGGGCTTTATTTAGATTTTTTAAATATTCAGAGTTTACCATTTAAAATAATTAATTATAAGTTGAGCAATCTAATATGCAAAAACATAATTTATTAGCCAAAAAACTAAAGAAGCAGATTCTATCCATAAATGTTTCAATAGAAAGCTATTTTAATAATTTAAAAAATTTCAAATTAAAAAGTATTAAAGCCAAATTTGATAGTAATTATAAACTATTTTGGGGTATTGGTGCACTTGTCATTTTGACCATTAGCTATTTTTTAGCACCAACTGCTTATGACAAGCCAACAACGAAACAAATGATTAAGAATCAAATTCTCAATAGATATAACATTGATATAAAATTTAATGAAAAAATTACCTATGCATTATTGCCTAGACCACATTTCAAATCAAAAAATTTATCAATTTTAGAAAATGAAAAAATTATAGGAAATGTTAAAAACTTTAAGATATTTATTTCTATAGATAGATTATTTTCTTTTGATAAATTTGAGACTAAAAATTTAGTTTTAGATAAAACGGAATTTTCTTTATTGAATAATGATTTTAGTTTTTTCTCTAAACTTTTAGAAACAGAGCCTAGTAAAAATGAAATAATAATTAAAAATAGCGAAATTTTTTTTAAGGATAATAGCGATGATGTAATATTTATTTGTAAAATTTTAAATGGCAAGTTTTTTTATGACTCTAATAATCTTCAAAATACTTTTTCATCTAAAAATGAGATTTTTAATATACCTTTTAAGATAATAATTAAAAATGATAAATTTAATAAAATAATATTTTCCAAATTAAATTCAAAAAAAATTAGATTAAATTTAAAGAATAAAATTGATTATACAAATTCAACTAGAGAGGGCCTATTAGATATATTAGTAGTAAATAAAAGTACAAAATTACAATATGAATTTGATAAAGATAGTTTAAGATTTAATTCAAAAAGTATGAATAATCCTTATAAAGGATTGATTGATTTTAAACCATTTTATTTGTCCACTGAATTTAATTATGCAGGTTTAAATTTAAAGCACTTGTTTAAAGATGACTCAATTTTTACTGAATTAATAAAGAATGAAATATTTACCAACAGAAATTTAAACTCAAATATAAGTTTGAATGTCAAAGATATAACAAATATTGATGAATTAAATAATCTATTCTTAAAAATTAATCTTCAAGAAGGAATAATAGACTTATCAAAAACGAATATAATGTGGAAAGACGATTTAAAAATTGAGCTTTCTGAAAGTTTATTACTTTACGATGAAAATCAAATTAACTTAGTAGGAAAAATGGTTTTAAATTTTAAAAATATTAATGACTTTTATAAATCATTTCAAATTAAAAAAAATGCTAGAAAAAAAATTGATCAAATTCAGTTAGATTTTAATTATAATTTTGATAAAAGAAAAATTACTTTTGATAATGTGAAAATTAATAATAAACCAAATTTAAAGATTCAAAAATTTATCGATAAGTTTAATTCTAATGAAAATAAAACACTCAATAAAATTTTATTCAAAAACTTTGTTAATAGCTTTTTCGTTACTTATGCAGGGTAAATCATTTTTTTTGGATCAACAATCCTGTCATAATCCTTTTCATTAATAAGACCTGATTTTAGTGCTTCCTCTTTTAAAGTAGTATTATTCTTAAGTGCACTTTTGGCAATTTTTGCAGAATTATCATAACCAATGTGTGGTGCTAGTGCAGTAACTAGCATTAAAGAGTTGTCCAAAAATTTTTTAATTTTTATTTTATCAGCCTTAATACCTCTTATGCAATACAGTGAAAAATTCTTAGTGCTATCTGCAAGTAAATCTATTGATTGTAAGATGTTATGCGCAATTAATGGTTTAAATACATTTAATTCAAAATGGCCATGCGAACCAGCCATTGTAATACCATTGTGATTTCCAATTACTTTCACACAAACCATAGTAACAGCCTCTGACTGTGTTGGATTTACTTTTCCTGGCATAATTGAAGAACCAGGTTCATTAGCTGGTAAAATAATTTCTCCATAACCTGCTCTTGGACCAGAACCTAGAAATCTAATATCATTAGCAATTTTCATTAAACAGACTGCAGCTGTATTTAATGTACCTGAAAAGTTTACAATTTCATCATGAGCAGCCAATGCTGCAAATTTATTTTTTGTTGGTTTAAATGGTAGTTTGGTGATTTTTTTAATTTCATTAATAATTTTTCTATCAAAACCTTTTTTGCTATTAATTCCTGTTCCAACTGCTGTACCACCTTGAGCTAAAAAATATATTTCTTTAAGAGCATTTCTTATTCTTAAAATACAATCTTCAAGTTGTGATTGATATCCAGAAAATTCTTGTCCTAAAGATAATGGTGTTGCATCTTGCAAATGAGTTCTGCCCACTTTAACTATATTTTTAAATTGGGAGACTTTCTTTTTTAGTTCCTTATTTAATAGTTCCAATGAGGGTAATAATTTATTTTTTGTTTCTATAGCTATAGCAATATGCATTGCGGTAGGAAATACATCATTCGTAGATTGTGATTTGTTTACATGATCATTTGGATGCACAGGTTTTTTTGAACCTTTTTTTCCGCCTAAAATCTCTATAGCTCTATTGGCAATAACTTCATTTACATTCATATTAGTTTGAGTGCCAGATCCTGTTTGCCAAACCTTTAGAGGGAAGTGATCACTTAATTTTCCTGATATTACTTCATTAGAGGCTTTGATAATAGCTTTAGAGATATGTGGTAAAATTTGCTTATCTTTGCTATGCACAACAGCAGCAGCTCTTTTAATAATTGCAATAGATTTGATTAAAATAGGTCTTACTAAAAATTCACCAATATCAAAATATTTTTTTGACCTTTGAGTTGAAGCACCCCAATATTTGTCATTTGGCACATTGATTGATCCAATACTGTCGAATTCTTTTCTTAATTTCATTGATTAATAAGTTATTAATAAATTATTATAATAATACATCAAATATATAAAACTTACAGGAGCAATATGTCAAATTTTAGTAAGGTTGGAATTTTTATGAAAACTTTTGGACAAGAAGTTAAAAATAAACCTTCATTTAGTACAGATAAGATCAATAAATTAAGGATTGATTTAATTAAAGAGGAATTAGACGAGCTAACAGAGGCTATGAAAAATAAAGATTTATTGGAGGTTGCTGATGCATTGACTGATATTTTATATGTAACTTATGGTGCAGGACATGCTTTTGGTATTGATTTAGATAAATGTTTTGAAGAAGTTCAAAATTCAAATATGAGTAAATTAGATGAGAATGGAAAACCAATTTATAATGAGTCTGGCAAAGTAATGAAGGGACCTAATTATTTTAAACCAGATCTCTCAAAATTTGTTAATTAAATCTCTATTTTGAAATCTATAGCTGAAGCGCTATGAGTAATACTTCCAACAGAGATTCTATTTACACCTGTTGCTGCGATTGACTTAACTGTTTTGAGATTAATATTTCCTGAAGCTTCTGTTTCGTAATATTTTTTTGCAAGTTTAATACCAGTTTTTAGATTTTTAATATTCATATTGTCAAAGAGAACAGTGTTAAATTTCAGACCAATAATTTGTTTTAATTGACTTAAATTATCAACTTCAACTGTAATCTTTTTACCTTTTTTCTTTTTAATTGCTAATGATACTAACTCTCTTAAATTTGAGCTTGCTATATGATTATCTTTAATTAAAAATTCATCACTTAAATTAAATCTATGATTAGTGCCTCCACCTAATTTAACTGCATATTTTTGAATAACTCTTAAATTTGGAATAGTTTTTCTAGTACAGCAAATATTGCATTTTTTTCCTGCTAATTTTACGAATTGATTTGTTTTGGTGGCTATACCTGAAATATGAGATAAAAAATTTAAAGCAACTCTTTCTGCAATCAATATATTTTTAGCTTTACCTTTAATAGTAGCAATTAAAGAATTTTTTTTTACAAAAGAACCATCTTTCTTTTTATCAATAAATTTAATTTTATTGTCAATTAAAGAAAATGCATATTTTGCAAACAGCAAACCACCTATAACTGCATTCTCATTTGAAATTAATTTTACCTCAATTATTTTACTATTTTCAATTAAATCTGAAGTTATATCTCCAGATGGGAACAGATCTTCATTAAGCGCTAGCTTGACAGTATTTTTTATAAAATTTTCGCTTAATTTAATTTTTGACACAAATGATTATCTACCGATAGCAACCATTTTTTCAACAGATAATCTTGCTTTATTTATTGTATCTTGATCCATAATAATTTCACCGGTTTCATTTTCTAAACAGTCCAAGATTTTTGGTAAGGTAATTTTTTTCATATGTGGACACATATTACATGGTCTAATAAATTCTACATTAGGATTTTCTACTTGAATATTATCACTCATTGAACACTCTGTGACCATCATAACTTTTTTTGGCTGATTATCTCTTACATAATTTATCATACCAGAAGTTGATCCTGCGAAATCACTAGCCTTAATTACATCGGGTGGACATTCTGGGTGTGCAATTATTTTTATTCCAGGATTATTTTTTCTAATATCATTTATTTCATTTTCATTAAATTGATCGTGAACAATACAAATTCCTTTCCATGAAATTATTTCAACATCTGTTTGTGAAGCAACATACTTAGCAAGATAATCATCAGGTAAGAAAATCACTTTTTTAACACCTAATGATTTTACTATTTTTACTGCATTAGCAGAAGTACAACAAACATCTGTCTCTGCTTTTACATCAGCTGAAGTATTAACATAGGAAACAACTGGGACCCCTGGATATTTTTCTTTTAAAAGTCTTACATCTTTACCTGTTATTGATGAAGATAATGAGCAGCCAGCTTTCATATCTGGTAACAAAACTTTTTTATTTGGACTCATTAATTTTGCAGTTTCAGCCATAAAGTGAACTCCTGCCATTACAATTATATCAGCAGAAGTTTTTGCTGCTTCTACCGCAAGCGCTAAAGAGTCTGCTGAAAAATCTGCAATCCCATGATAAATCTCTGGTGTTTGATAATTGTGAGCAAGAATAACTGCATTCTTCTCTTTTTTTAATTTATTAATTTTGTGAATATACGGAGCATGCACTGACCACTCGATTTCTGGCATTACTTTAGAAATCTTTTTATAAATTGGATCAGTTGTTTGTTTTACTTCTTGCGTAAAATCCATATCAAAATTTATCAATTTGAAACCTGCTTGTCATTGATTTAATGTGGGTCATATTTGCGGCTATGCTGAAATTGGTAGACAGGCACGGTTGAGGGCCGTGTGGACCTAGTCCATGAGAGTTCGAGTCTCTCTGGCCGCACCAAATACTTAAATTTTAAGCCATTCGGGCACAAGAACTTTAAATTTTCCATTTTCACCTTTAAATATTTGTTCTCTATCAAAGTTTTTATCTAAAAATTTGATCAAGGCGAAAGGGTAATCCTCATTAATTAAAACTTTACCAATTTCAACTTTATTATTATAAATTTTTTCATCCTCAGATAATTCTCCATCTACAAGCTTAATTGGTAATAATCTTTTTGAAAGTTTATTTTTTAGTTTAATTCTAGCTGTATTTTCTTGCCCAACATAACAACCTTTTTTAAAATCAATTCCATTAAGTTCTTCAAAATTACACTCAATACCAAATAATTTATTTTGTAATCTATTTAAGTTTTTAGGTACAATTCCAAGATTATGACTTTTAATATAATAGTTTTCAATTTTATCATTTTTAAGATCTAATTTTTTTAATGACAAATAAAGTTTTTCTAAATTTATAATTAATCTTGCACCTAAACTTTTATTTCTTGGATCCAAAATAATTGGATCTTCTCTATATTTGAAGGTAAAACCCATAACATCTTTTGAGCCCTCAATTGAAAGATATTTTTCATAACCAAAACTTGCAACCACAAATTCATTACTTAAATTTAAAATTTCAACTTTTGATCTAATCTTATATAAATTTAATTGTTTAAATATTTCATCAGATTGAGTTTTTTCACAATCAATAAAGAAGCCTGATTTGTGCTTAACTAATATAAATTCGAATAAAAATTTACCTTGTGGAGTTAGCAAAGAGGCAAAACAACTTGAATTATCCGTGACTTTATTAACGTCGTTACTTATAAGATTTTGAAGAAAATCTTTAGCATCTTCGCCATTAATATAAATTATGGCTCTATCTTCTAATATGTAAACGCTATTATTCATATTTGCATCAGACATCATTTTAATATAATTACTTTTTTCATAAATGTTAGATCTTATAATCAAAAATGGTCAGTGTTATATAGATGGGGAACTAAAAGATGTTGATGTTTCTGTTAAAGATGGAAAAATTCAAGATACAGGCAAAATTACTGAAGAGTGCAAAGATATTATAGACGTTAAAGGATTAACAGTTTTACCTGGCTGTATAGATACCCAAACTCATTTTAGAGAACCAGGATCAACAGATACTGAGGATCTTAATTCAGGAAGTAGAGCTGCTGTAGCAGGAGGAATAACTAGTGTATTTGAAATGCCAAATACTAATCCACCAACATCTAACATGAAAGAGTTTCAAAGAAAATTAGATCTTGCTAAAAATAGAATGTATTGCAATTATGCTTTTTATTTTGGAGCAACTGCTGATAATGCAGATGATCTAGCAAGTTTAGAGGGTTTAGAAGGATGCTGTGGAATTAAGCTTTTTGCAGGGTCTTCGACTGGAAATTTATTAGTAGCTAATGAAGAGGATATTAATAAAGTTTTCCAAAACGCATCAAAAGTTGTGGCAGTTCATTCTGAAGATGAGGCGATTTTAAAAGTTAATAAAAAATTGATTAAAGAGGGCGATGTTCATACACATCCAATCTGGAGAAGTGTTGAATGCGCAATGTCTTCTACAAGAAGAATTGTTAGAATTGCTGAAAAGCACAATAAAAAAGCTCATGTGCTTCATATAACTACAAAAGAAGAAGTTGACTTTTTATCTCAACACAAAGGTAATATTACTTTTGAAATTACACCACAGCATTTAACAATTTATGCCCCAGAATGTTATGACAAACTTGGTACGTATGCTCAAATGAATCCTCCTATTAGAGACAAATCTCATTATGATAGATTGTGGTATGCAGTTAAGAATAATTTGAATGATACTATTGGTTCGGATCATGCTCCACATTTAAAAGTAAACAAAGATAAAAAATATCCTAATTCCCCATCAGGAATGCCGGGCGTTCAAACTCTTATGCCAGTTATGTTAAATCATATTAATGAAGGAAAGTTATCTCTTAATCAATTGATGAGTCTTGTATGTGAAAATCCAGTTAAAATTTTTGGAATAAAAAACAAAGGATTCATTAAAGAGGGATTTGATGCGGACTTTACTATTGTTGATATGAATAAAAAAATTGTAATTAAAAATGAAAATATTGAAAGCAAGTGTGGATGGTCTCCTTTTAATGAATTTGAATTTAAGGGAACACCTGTTTCAACAATTATTGCAGGAAAAATAAAAATGAAAGATGGTAAAATTCTGGGAGATCCAGATGGAACTCCTTTAAAATTTAATTAAGCTTAACAGTAAAACTATTTACAAGCACAACCCCAATAACAATTAAAAATAATCCTATAATTGCCTGCCAAGCCAAGGTTTGTTTGAAAAAAATATAACCTAATATTGATATAGTAAATATTCCTAGACCACTCCATGTTGCATAAACAATTGCAATTGGAAGCTTATTTACTACAAAAGTCAGCAGGTAAAAGGCACTAAAATAAAATATTGTTAAAAAAACAGTTGGTATAAGCTTTGTGAAATTTTGAGTTACGGGAAGAAGCATTGTACCAGCTACTTCAAAAAAAATTGCACCTATTAGAAATAAGTATGTTTTAAGCACCTTTTAAAATATTATTTTTGATAAGATCCTCTTTAATTTCATCTAAAATTGCCGGATCGTCAATTGTAGGAGGCATTTTATATTCAACACTGTCTGCGATTTTTCTTATTGTGCCTCTTAAAATTTTACCTGATCTAGTTTTTGGAAGTCTTTTAATAACTATTGCAATTTTAAAAGCAGCCACTGGTCCAATTTTGTCTCGCACCATTTGAATACATTCTTTAGATATCGTCTCATTTTCTTTATCTACACCTGCTTTTAATACTATTAATCCAATTGGCAATTGTCCTTTCAATTTATCTGCAATTCCTAGAACCGCACATTCAGCAACTGATTGGTGTTCAGATAGAACTTCCTCAATAGCACCAGTTGATAATCTATGACCAGCGACATTAATAATGTCGTCAGTTCTAGACATTATCCAAATATATCCATCTTCATCTATATGACCTGCATCATAAGTTTGATAATAACCTTCATAATTAGACATATAGTTTTCTTTGTATCTTTGATCGGCATTCCAAAGAGTCGGGAAGGTTCCAGGAGGTAAAGGAAGTTTAACTACAATGTCCCCCATTTCATTTGGCTTTGCTAAAGTTTGATCCGATTTAATAATTTTTACATCATAACCAGGAACAGCTTTACATGCAGAACCATATTTAGTTTTCATCATTTCAATACCTGTACAATTTGAACTTATTGCCCAACTTGTTTCAGTTTGCCACCAATGGTCTATTACAGGAACCTTTAATAGATTTTCAGCCCATTTAATCGTATCTGGGTCTGCTCTTTCACCTGCAAGAAAAAGACTTTCAAATTTACTCAAATCATATTTAGAAAAAAATTTTCCATCTGGATCTTCTTTTTTAATTGCCCTAAAAGCAGTTGGAGCTGTGAACAAAGATTTAACTTTGTATTCAGATATAATTTTCCAAAAAGCACCAGCATCTGGTGTTCCAACTGGCTTTCCTTCGAATAATACAGTCGTACAACCTTTAAACAGTGGAGCGTAAACAATATAAGAGTGCCCAACTATCCAACCTATATCACTTGCAGACCACCATATGTCACCCTCATCTATGTTGTATATATTTTTCATTGTCCATTTTAATGCAACAATATGTCCACCAATATCTCTTACAATACCTTTAGGAGTTCCTGTTGTTCCTGAAGTATAAAGTATATAAGCAAATTCATTTGAATTCATTTCAACACAATCAATTTCTTTTGCTGCTGAAACGACTTCCTTCCAACTAACTTCGTTAGGAGCATTTAATTTTACTTCATGACCTGGTCTTTGAAATAAAATCATCTTATCAATTTTATGTTTGGCTTGTTTAATGGCTTCGTCTACTAAAGGTTTATACTCAACTGTTCTTCCTGGCTCAAAACCACAAGAAGCAGTGACTAATACTTTTGCTTTGCTGTCATCAATTCTGCTGGCAAGCTCATTAGAGGCAAATCCTCCAAACACCACTGAGTGTATTGCTCCTATTCTTGCACTTGCAAGCATAGCTACTACTGCCTCTGGTATCATGGGCATGTAAATGATTACTCTGTCTCCTTTATTAACACCTTGATCTTTAAGAGCTCCAGCAAATTTTGAAACTTTTGATCTGAGTTCCTCATAAGTAAACTTACTTTTATTACCCGTGATTGGACTGTCGTATATTAGTGCAATTCTTTTTCCATTTCCTCGATCAATATGAACATCTAATGCATTGTAACAAGTGTTTGTTACTCCATCTTCGAACCATTTGTAAAAAGGAGGGTTTGAGTTATTTAAAATCTTAGTTGGTTTTTTAAACCAAAAGATGTCGTTTGATGCATCACTCCAAAATTTCTCAGGATTATTTATTGATTGTTCGTAGATTTTATTGAATTTATCTGACATTTGAAAAACTGATTCGTTATCACCCTTTTTTTGATTTTTAACTTATAAATTGTATTTAATTTTAAAAAGTCAGTAAAATCAATGTAAATTAATGACAATTAAGTCTTCAATTAAGTCTTTTAATTTGGTATTTAACGCACAACTTTGGCTTAGGGAAGCTTAAGCCTAGTTTATATAAACTAATAAAGTAAAAACTAACTAAAGAGGGAGTTTTTTATGAAAAAACTTAAACTGTTTGCTCTTACAGCTGTTGCCCTTATGGGTATTACAGGTGTAGCAAACGCTGAGACCGCGATGTTAGCACAAGATGACTTCGTTGGAATTTCCTTTTGGGTAATTTCAATGGGTATGTTGGCTGCTACAGCATTCTTCTTCATGGAAAGAAGTACTGTTGCTCCTGGCTGGAAAACGTCAGTAACTGTTGCAGGTCTTGTAACTGGTATTGCATTCATCCACTACATGTACATGAGAGATGTATGGGTGAGTACAGGTGATTCACCAACAGTATACAGATACATTGACTGGTTAATTACTGTTCCATTACAGATGATAGAGTTCTATTTAATTCTAGTAGCTGTAAGAAAAGCAAATTCTGGAATTTTCTGGAGATTGTTAATTGGATCATTAGTAATGTTAATCGGTGGATATTTAGGAGAAGCTGGATACATCAACGCTACACTTGGTTTTGTAATCGGTATGGCAGGTTGGGTATACATTCTTTATGAAATATTCTCAGGTGAAGCTGGTAAAGCTGCTTCAAAAAGTGGAAACAAAGCTCTTGTAACCGCATTTGGTGCAATGAGAATGATCGTTACAGTAGGTTGGGCTATTTACCCATTAGGTTACGTATTTGGTTACCTAACAGGTGGTGTAGATGCTAACTCACTTAACGTTGTTTACAACTTAGCTGACTTTATAAACAAAATTGCATTCGGTCTAGTAATCTGGGCTGCTGCAGTTAGTTCAGCTGGTGCAAGAAGCAGATAATTACAAAGTAATTAAATAATTTTAGGGCGAGTATGTTTTCACATACTTGCCCTATTTTTTTGCATAACTATATAATAATCATGGCAAAAATAACTTACGTCACACATGACAATCAAGTTCATACAGTTGAAGTTCAAAATGGCTTAACCGTAATGGAAGGAGCTGTTCAGAATGATATTCCAGGTATTGATGCAGACTGTGGGGGAGGAATGGCGTGTGCGACATGTCATGTATATGTTAAAGATGATTGGTTTGATAAGGTAACTCCAAAAGAAGATGGTGAAGAAGATATGTTAGATATGGCGTTTGAACCAAAAAAAAATAGTAGACTGAGTTGTCAAATAATAATTTCGGATGAATTGGATGGTTTAACAGTCAATATACCTTCCAAACAAAGTTAAATGAATAAAACAGATGCATTAATTATTGGAGCGGGACCCACAGGTTTATTTACAGCTCATCAATTAAAATTGATTGGTCTTAACTGTGAGATTGTAGATAATTTAGATAAAATTGGAGGTCAATGCATTGAGCTTTATCCAGATAAACCTATTTATGATATTCCTGCTGTACCAGAATGTACTGGAGGGGAATTGACTAACAACTTAATTAATCAAATAAAACCTTTTAATATTAAATTTCATTTAAGTGAAAGAGTAGATGAGGTAAAAAAAGAGGGAGATAACTGGATTGTTAAAACGAACAACGGTACAACATTTCAAACTCCAAATGTAATTATAGCTGGAGGAGTTGGATCATTTGAACCAAGAAAATTTCCTGTTAAAGAGTGTGAAAAATTGGAAAATAAATCAGTTCTTTATTCAATTAAAGATAAAAGTATATTTAAAGGAAAAACTGTAACAATATTTGGTGGTGGGGATAGTGCTTTAGATTGGGCAGTAGAGTTATCAAAAAATTCAAAGGTAAATTTAGTTCATAGAAGAGAAGATTTTAGAGGTGCTCAGGCAACTGTCGATAAAGTACACGAACTTGCAAAAGATGGAAAAATAAATCTTTATACAAAATATCAAATGAGTTCCATAAAGGGTGATGACCAATTAGAAAGTATTGATATCAAAAATGATGATAAAGAGACCAAAACTCTTAACTCAGATTATGCGTTAGGGTTTTTTGGACTAATTATGCAACTTGGTCCTATAGCAAACTGGGGATTGAATATTGATAAAAAAACTATTGAAGTAGATACAGAAAAATTTGAGACAAATCAAAAAGGTATTTATGCTGTGGGCGATATATGCAGCTATCCAGGTAAATTAAAACTTATTTTATCAGGTTTTCATGAGGGTGCTTTAGCTGCAAGAGCATGTTTTAAATTAGCAAGACCAAATGAAAAATATAGATTTGAATTTACGACTTCTTCCAAAACAATTAAAGATCGTCTTGGTGTAAAAGGTGATTGAGTTATTCTCAGCCGATACTCCTAATGGTAAAAAAATAAGCATTATGCTTGAAGAAATTGATTTTAAATACAAACTTTCCAAAATAGATTTATCTAAAGGAGAACAGTTCAAAGAGGAATTTGTAAAGATAAGTCCATTCAGTAAGATACCAGTAATTATTGATCATGATGCTAATGAAACTATTTTTGAGTCTGGTGCTATCTTAATGTATTTAGGAGAAAAGAGTGGAAAGTTTTATAATAAAGAAAACCGACTTAAAATAAATCAATGGTTAATGGCACAAATGGGATATGTAGGTCCAATGATAGGTCAGCATCATCAATTTCATCATTACAATTCTGGTAAGAGTGAATTTGGTGAGGAAAGATATTTTAAGATTACCAAAAAAATTTATCAAGACCTCGATAATCGTTTAGAAAATTCTAAATATCTTGCTGGAGACAAATATTCTATAGCTGACATTGCAACATGGCCATGGATTGCTAGACATGAATGGCATGATATAGGGCTTAAGAATTTTAAAAGTCTTTCTAGATGGTATTTAGATATTGCAAATCGTGATGCTGTTATAAAAGGTTATGACCTCTATAACAATGGCTCGATAATTCCAAAAATTTAATTAAAATTTACCTTTTTTATCTGAACCTTTATAAAAAATTTCCTGAAGATTATCATTTTCTTGTTTTTTTAATTTAATATCTTGTGTATCAAGTAAATTTTGAGGTCTACCAATCATTTCATGATAATTAAATTTATCAACTCCTCTTGCAAGCTGAACACTATTTTTACCTAAAACTTGTTTTACATTCGTTCCAATATAACTTTGAATTACAAAACCTATCCTTCGATCATTACTTTTGTTAAGTTCTGAGCCATGAACAACAGTTGGGTGATGTAGTGACATTTGTCCAGCCTCCAAAACAAGAGGGGTCGTTTCATCTTTTGGCACATTTTTAACAGTTTGACCTCTAGTTAATAAATTACCCTCATTAAATTTCTGATCGTGTTCTTTCAGGTTATCTTTGTGTGAACCTGACCACATTCTCATACACCCATTTTTTTCATTTGAGTCAGTTATTGCAACCCAAGCAGTCACCCAATTATGAGGCTCTAGGCCAATATATTTAGCATCCTGATGATAACTAACAAATCCTTTTTCATTTGGATTTTTAATAAATAATGTTGTTCCACAAACAAGTATATTTTCACCAATTAAACTTTGAACAGCATCTAAAATTTTTGAATTATGTGTAACTTCATCTAACAGCGGTGAAATTAAATGAGCATTATATCTACCTGATTTTTCTAATTCACCAGGAATTCTGTTTTCAATCAATTCGATTTCATTTCTTATTTCTTTTGCCTTTTCTTTTGAGAAAATATTTATTGGAGAAACAAAACCCTCATCTCTATACTGTTTGAGTTGATTTGAGGAAAGATAAGACATATTATTAAAAAGAATATATGACCGCATCTATTTCTTCAATAAATTACTGCCCAGTAAAATCAATATCATTTCAAAATCTTGGTAATTGTAAAATAAAAAAAGATATAGGAATAGTTGGAGATAGAATTTTTGCATTTTCGAAGGGTTTAGAATTAAGCCAAGTAAAATTATTTGAAAAAAATCTTGATGAGAGAAGAGGTAAATGGAATAAAATCTTAACTCTTAAAAACTCTCCTGCATTGAATAAGTACAATTTTGAATTTAATGATAATAAATTGAAATTTACTCATAAAAACAATGAAATTTTGTCAATCGACACAGCCAAGACAAGTGAATATGATTTACTTTCAAACAAAATTTTAGAATTAGAAAATTCTCTTCAAAAACCAATATTCTTGATGAAAAATGCGGACACCCCTTTTTTTGATACATCAATCTCAAATAAAACTATCTTAACTCACTCAATATCCTTTCTAAATAATAAAAGTATTGAGGATTTCGAAAAAAAAACTAATCAGATAATAGAACCTCAAAGATTTAGAGGCAATATTCATGCCGATGGAATGGAGGCTTGGGAAGAAAGAAATTGGATTGGAAAAATAATTAAAATAAATAATATTTCATTTAGAGTTGAAAAAAATATACCAAGATGTGTTGCAATTAATTTAAAACCAAATACTGATGATAATAGTTTAAACTTACTTCAGTCTTTAAAAAAAAATTATAATCATTTCGATATGGGAGTTTATCTTACTGCCCTTAATGATGGACAAGTAAATATCGGTGACAATGTCCTTATAAAATAATTTATTATCAACTTGAGATTGTAATTTTTCAACTATACTTTTTAAATCTTTTTTGATTTAATTATTTCTTAATTAAAATAATGGGGAGAAAAATATGAGTAAAATATTTAAATCATTAACAGTTTTACTTGTGCTTCTTTTTTCAATTTCTTCTGTAAGTGCGAAAACTCTTACTGAAAGACTTGCGGATGGACACAAATTAAGACTAGGTTTTGGAACAGCAGTGCCATGGGCTTACGCTGGAGATGGTGGTGAAGCATTAGGATTTGTTAATATGATAGCATTAACAGTTCTAGAAGAGATGGGTATCACTGAACATGAAACAAAAGTTTTTGAATGGTCAGGGCTAATTCCAGGATTGAATGCAGACCGTGCAGATATGATTACTGGTGGAATGTATATCTTAAAAAGTAGATGCGAAAATATGGACTTTTCAGATCCTATAGGTGTATTTGGTGATGCAATGCTAGTACCAAAAGGAAATCCAAAAAACATTAATAATTATGCGGATGTTATTTCAACTGGAGCTAAATTAGTTACTGGAACTGGATTTAATACTGTAGAAGCAGCTAAAAAATATGGTGTGCCTGACAGTCAAATGCTTTTAGTCGAAGGTGAAGTTGGTATTTTAGCAGCAATGAAAGCTGGCAGAGCTGACGTTGCAGTTCAGACATTCTTTGGCGCTAAAGAGCATGAGAAAAAAACTAATGGAAAATTTGAGGTTACTGATCCAAAATTAATGCCTAAGGAAACTTTAAACGTCGTAGGTATTGGATTTAGAAAAGGTGATGACAAATTTAGAGAAGCATTTAATGCAGCTCTAGCTAAAGTTATGGCTAACCCAGCAACTATGTTGAAAAGAGCTGGAGAGTATGGGTATGATAAAGCTCAACTTCCTCCACCAGACATGAGTACTGCGTGGGCTTGCTCAACTAAATAATTTAATTATTTATTAAAAAATAAACCAGGCAACTTAATTGTTGCCTGGTTTTTAAAATTTAAAGGTATTTGTTTGACTTATTTTGAATTTTTAAACGAACATGGAATAACTCTTTTGCTTGGGACAGTTACAACTGTGAAGGTACTTGTTTGTTCAATGATTCTTTATGTAATTATTTCTATGATATTTGGCTTGATGAGGCTTTCCAAAAATCCGTTAATACAAGGTACAGCTACAGTTTACATAGAATTTTTTAGAGGTACTTCTTTATTAGTACAATTATTTTGGGCTTATTATGTCTTACCATTTTTTGGAATATCATTAGAAGCTTTTACAGCAGGAGTAGTAGCACTAGGTCTTAATTTTGGAGCATATGGCGCTGAAATAGTTAGAGCTGGAATACTTGCGGTACCCAAAGGACAGTGGGAGGCAGCTCATTCATTAAATTTTACTCCAGCAAAAAGAATTAAAAGAATTATTATTCCTCAAATTTTTCCAATAATATTGCCACCCGCAGCAAATTTAACTGTAGAATTATTAAAAGCTACTGCATTAGTAGCATTAGTTACCGTAGTTGATCTAACTTTTGAAGCAAAACAAATTAACTCTATTACTTGGCTATCAGCACAATGTTTTGGAACAGCATTACTTATTTATTATATAATGGCTAGATTTGCATTGGTCCCATTTTTAAGATGGTTAGAAGTTTTAGCAGCTAGAAAAGTTGGAAAGGAGAAAGCTTAATTTATGGAAATGGGTTGGAGATGGGATTTTACTTATGAAATATTGCCCCAAATGGCAATTGCAACACTTAACACTATTCTTGCGGCTGGTGTAGGATATGCAATCGCTTTGATTGTTGGGTTGTTTTTTTTATTAGCGCAAAGAACACCCTCTAAAATTTTTAATTGGGTTAACAGAGAAATAGTTGAGTTCATAAGATCAACTCCATTACTAATACAATTATTTTTTGTATATTTTGTGCTACCACAGTTTGGTATTACTTTATCTGCTTGGGTGTGTGGAATGATAACTATTGGTCTTCACTTTGGAACATATATGTCAGAAGTATATCGTGGAGCACTTGAGGGAGTTTCAAAAACACAATGGGAAGCTTGCAGAGCTTTAAATTTTTCTACAATTTACACATATAGAAGAATAGTTCTTCCTCAAGCATTTCCTATAGCTATTCCTGGAATGGGAAATTATTTAGTTGGAATATTTAAAGATACACCGCTTTTATCAACAATTGGTGTTGCAGAATTATTTCATGCAGCTACAGCAGTTGGTGGCTACAATTATAGATATTTAGAACCTTATACGTTAGTAGGTATTATATTTTTAACTTTATCAATTCCTGCAGCAATGTGGATTAGAAAACTTGAAAGAGATGTTAATATATCACAAGGAAAAATTAAAAAATAAATTATGAATAAAAATAAGACAGACGAAATTATAGTTAAGTTTGATGAGGTAACTAAACAATATGGTGATCTAGTTGTTTTAGATAAACTGAATCTTGAAATTAAAAAAAATGAAATGGTTTCAATTATAGGCCCTTCTGGTTCAGGAAAAACAACAGTATTAAGAGTTTTAATGACTTTAGAAAAGATAAATGGAGGAGTAATCAATTTAGATGGAGAACCTTTAACACATATGGACTCTAATGGAAGTTTAGTTGAAGCGAATGAAAAATATTTAAGAGAAAGAAGATCAAAAATAGGTATGGTATTTCAACAATTTAATTTGTTTCCACATATGACAGCTCTGCAAAATTGTATTGAAGCTCCAGTTGAAGTGCTGGGTATGAAAAAAGAAGAAGCAGAGGAAAGAGCTTTAGAGTTGTTAGAACTTGTTGGTCTAACAGATAAGAAAGATCAACATCCAAGTAGATTATCAGGCGGTCAACAACAAAGAGTGGCTATTGCAAGAGCTTTAGCCATGAGACCTAAGGTAATGCTATTAGATGAGATAACTTCAGCATTAGATCCTGAAGTTGTTGGCGAAGTTTTAAACGTTATTAGATCTCTTAATAAAGAACACAGCTTAACTATGATAATGGTTACCCACCAAATGGGGTTTGCCAGAGAGATCTCAGATAGAGTTTGCTTTTTTAATGAAGGAAAAATTTTTGAACAAGGACCTCCAGAACAACTATTTGGTGACCCTCAAAACGAGAGAACTAAACAATTTTTACACGCAGTTTTAGATGCAAATTAATTAATTAATGTCAAATGTATACAAATTAGGAATTACAAATAATAATAATCAAAAAATAAAAGAAGTAAATTCCATTGAGGTTTTAGCTAATCAAGGGATAATAGGTGATAGACATTTTAAGGAATTTAATGATCCTTATAGTCAACTATCCCTTATAGAGTCAGAAAATATTGATTATTATAATATTAAATATGGATTAAATATTCCGTACATAGATTTTAGAAGAAATATTATTACCAAAGGAATTAGATTAAATGATCTTATAGGAAAAAAATTTCTTGTTGGTGAAGTAGAGCTGGAAGGAATCGATTTATGTCGTCCATGCAGGCATTTATGTGAATTGTTGGATCAGGATAACATAATTAAAGAATTTTTAAGAAGAGGCGGTTTAAGATGTCAAATATTATCCTCTTCAAGTATTGAAATAGGAAATAAAATAAAAGTCTTTAATTAAGGTTTAATCAACAGTTTTAGACGCAAATTAATTCATAGAACTTAAAAGTCTCATTAGTGAGCTTATAATCCCATAACCTGATAGTTCTATAGCAAGTATTATAATAACTATTAAAACAAATTTTTTATTCATCTAGTAAATACAAATATTAATAACAGGATCCAAAAGAAAGCATAATAAAAGTAAATATACTTTTTCGTAAAATTATAAGTAATTGGATTATGAACAGGTTTGTTTTTTTTTCTTTTTTTACTCATCTGCATGAACTTTCTCATTTTTTTCATGTTTTTCTTGAGCAGCAATTGTGTATTTTGCCACTGGTCTAGCCATTAGTCTTTTAAGACCAATAGGTTCAGCTGTATCCAAACAATAACCGTATGTATCATCTTTAATTCTAAGCAAAGCTTTATCAATTTCAGAAATTAATTTGATTTGCCTGTTGATAGCTTTCATTTCAACATTCTTATCAGTGTAAGAACTTGCTTGATCGACTATATCAGCAGAAATGCTGTTATCATCCATGCTGCCATTATAAAGAGCCTCATTGTTGGCCTTAACCAATTCTTTTTTCCATTCTTGTAATTTCATTCTAAAAAAAACTTTATGTTTTTCACACATATATTTTTCAGTATCTTTCGGAATATATACTTTAGAAATTTTTACAGGACCTTTATTAATCTCTTTAGGTTTACTAGCTAGTTTTGGTTTTGTTTTTTTTATTGTTTTACTTTTAGCTTTTGTAACTTTTTTTTTTAGTTTGCTGGTTTTAGGCATATTTTATAATTGAATTCGAGGGAGTATATTCAGCAAATTAGGGGTGTCAAGCAACCTTAATTATTGTAAATATTTATTAATGAATGCTTTGAATAGAAATATAAATAATATTTTTTTTATTTTTGTTTTATCTCATTTAATAATTTGGACTTTAATTCCGACACTAACAAATAAGAATTTACCTTTAGATACAATAGAAGCATTAGCCTGGGGAAGTAATTTGGACTGGGGCTTTAATAAACATCCTCCAGCAAGTGCATTTTTTTCTGAAGTTTTTTTTCAAATTTTTGGATCTCAAGATTGGGCTTATTATTTATTAAGTCAAATTTTTATTTTAATATCATTTTTTTTCATATTTAAATTTGCTAATGAAATTTTGAAAAATTCAAAATTGAGTTTAATTTCAGTTTTATTATTGGAAGCTATTTATTTTTTTAATTTTACGACACCAGAATTTAATGTAAATGTTAGTCAATTACCATTCTGGTCATTAGTAGTTTACTATTCTTGGAAAGTTTACGACAAAAAAGAAATAAAATTTTTAGATTGCTTTTTAGTTGGCTTGTTCGCTGCGATAGGTTTTTTATCAAAATATCTTTTTATTTATCTTTTAATATCAATAGATCTATTATTTATTTATATTATTTTTTTCAAAAAAACTAAAAAGTTTGATTTTAAATATTTGATAACCTTAGAGGTATTTTTGGTATTGTTAGTGCCCCATTTTATTTGGCTTTATAATAATGACTTTATAACAATCACATATGGTTTAAAGAGAGCAGGATTGGACGAATTAAGTTTTATAGATCATTTAAAATATCCAATTATTTTTTTACTTAAACAAGCAGGAATATTAATTCCATTTTTATTTTTAATTTGGTTATTGGTAAAAAAAATAAAATTTAAAATAAATTTGAATGACAAAAAACTTTTATTTTTAATATTTATAAATATTTTGCCTATAGCCTTATTGCTTTTAACTTCGATCGTAACAGGTTCAAAAATTAGATCAATGTGGATGACACCTTTTTATTCTTTTTTTGGAGTTTTATTTATTTATATATTTCAAACTCAAATAAACTTAAAAAAATTAAATTCTTTTTTATATGGTTTTCTGTTTTTCTTTTTTTTATCGCCTATAATTTATTCATACGTTTCAATATCTCAAACAGATAAGCGTACAGACTATCCAGGAAAAGATATTGCCACCAAGGTACAGATTACATGGGATAAAAATTTTGATAAAGAAATTGAATTTGTAACAGGGAATGAATGGAATGCAGGCAATCTCTCCTATCATCTAAAATCAAGACCTAGGTGGGAAGGGTATACAAATGATAAACTGCTGAATGATTCATCCCAATTTATTTGCATAGATGATGTTTGTTTAGGGAGATATTAAGAGATACATTACATAAATGAAAATCAAAATTTTAATTCCTCTTTATAATGATTGGCAGTCAACTTCAAAACTGGTAGATGAAATTAATAATTTATCCATAAGTTCAGAATTTCAAATTTCTGTAATTATAGTGAATGATGCTTCAAATCATGATCGCCCAGAAGAAAGTAAAAACTTAGAAAATATACATTCATTTAAAATCATAAATATGAAAAAAAACCAAGGTCATGCAAGATGTATAGCCACAGGATTAAAATACATATTTGAAAAAGAAGATTTTGATTATGTTATTCCTATGGATGGGGATGGTGAAGATAGACCTGAAGAAATTAAGGAATTTATTGATAAAATTAAAGATTCAAATGACAAACCAATAGTTGGTTTAAGAGTTAAAAGATCTGAGGGATTAACATTTAAAATTTGTTATCAAATACACAAATTAATAACTTATACTTTTACTGGTAAGTCAATCAAATTTGGTAATTTTACTTGTTTACCAAAAGGCACTGTTGAAAAAATGATTAATGAAAAAGCTACCTGGAATAGTTTCTCAGGTTCTCTAACGAAAATAGAAAATGATTTATTGTCAATACCTTCTATAAGGGGACCCAGGTATTTTGGTCCTTCTAAAATGAGCTTTTATAATCTCATAAAACATTCACTCTCTATTATTAGTGTTTTTAGAAAAACCTTTTTAATTCGTTCAGCTTTATTTATAATTTTATATATTTTATTCATTAAGAGTAATGCATCTGTAATCACTGCAATACCATTGGTATTTTTACTTGTAGCTGTTTATTCAATTTCAAACTTAGCTTTAAGAGAAAATATGGATGAGTTTGAAAAGTCTTTAGAAAATATAAATAATATTGATCAAATCAAGTAAGTAAATATTTGACATAGATTTTTACTTAACATAAATTTACTATGTTGCGGTAAGTGTGGTTGTGCTCACTTTAAAAAAAGGGACAACATAAAAAAAAGAGCATAACCTATGAAAAGAATATTAGTAATACTTATTTTAAGTTTATTAACTTCAAGCAATCTATTTGCTGCTGAGCTTAACAACCAAAATCAATTCAATAAATGGCTTTTGGAAAATGGCCATTCGCAATATTTAAAAGATGGGGGTGCAAAGGTTGATATTTGCGCAACATTTAAAAAAAATAGTGATGCTTGGTTAAATGAGGAATGTGGGAATTATCCCAAAGGAAAAATGATAACCAGGAACAATCTAAAAATCAAGTTAGCTAATAAAGCATTTTCATCAACTAATATTACTTATCATGCAAACCCAAATAGAGATACTCTGATTTATTATTTATGGAAATATTCTTATAGAGATAGAAGTTCACATTTAAAAGAATTTAAATCAACAAATAATTCCTACGATTTTAAATTCAATTTAATTGAAGATAAATTTGTAAAAAAGCAAATGAAAACTAAAGGTATCCTTAGTTATTTATATTATCAAGATGGTGAAGTATTAATTGACGAACTTTCTCCCAAAGAAAGATTAGGAGAGTTTTTGAATAATGAAACAAAATTTTATTCAATGTCGATGGGTAAGTCAGTAACTTCTTATTTAGTAGGCCACGCCATATGTGAGGGTTATATTGATGGAGTTGATGCAAGAGTAAATGATTGGCCTATAATAAAAGATTCACTTTATCATGATCAAAAATTAATTAATTTTTTAAATATGAATACTGGTGATCAAAAATATATCGATGAATTTAAAGATGGTACTAGTAAATTAGGTGCATATGAAGATAGGGATATTGAAACAACTATGCGCTTACACTTTAGAAATAAAAATACAAAAAAATCTAAGGAAAGATACAATTATAATGGATTTGTCACTCAGTTAATTTTAAACTATATGAAATTTAAAATCGGTGAAGATTATGACAAATTTTATAGCAAAGTTTTCAATGATAAAATAAAGATCAAAAATAGCATTCGTTATGGCTATACTAGTTATAAAGAACAATTTGGAAATGGACATCCTAATATAATGGCAACAAGATTTGACTATCTTAGATTATCAAAAGCTATAATGGATGATTATCAGAATGATACTTGTGTTGGAAAATATTTAAAAGAAATTTATAAAAGAAGAATACCAAAAGGAAGCAAAGAAACAGAAGAGCCTTTTTTTAATCGTACAAAATCATATGGGGGTCAATTTCATATGGATTTTCCAGGATTAAAAGACAAAATTATATTTGGCATGGGTGGCTATGGTGGGAATATGATTTTAATTGATGTAGAAAATTCAAGAATACTGGTTGTTAATTCACTCCATTATAATAACAAACAATTTAAATATAATCACAAAAAACTACTGCACGATCCATTTAAAAAAGGCAAATGAAAAAAATATTAGTAATCTTAACTTTAAGCTTATTTTTATTTGGAAATAGCTATGCAAATAATAAATTTGATGGGTTCAACAAATGGTTATTTGAAAATGGTCATACTGAATATGTTTCCAAAACCGAGAGTGCAGTATGCAAAACGGAGCCTAAGTATAGCAATATGTGGTACTACAACAAATGTGACCAACCTAAATATAACAACAATTTAAAAATTAAATTTTATGATGGCTGGCTTCCAGAAGAAACTGTAAAACCTAATTTTGGAACTTTGCTTTTTGAGCTCTATAAGTTCACATATTCTCCATATAGAGACAAACCGAGGGTTGATGTATACGAAGTAAAACCATCTAAAAAACCTTATAAATTTAAATCCAAATTAAAAGAAGATAAGTATATTGATAAACAGTTAAAGAAAACAGCCTTGATAAGTTATTTAAGGTTTGAAGATAACAAAATTACGATTGATAAATTTACACCTAAAGATCGATTTGGAAAATTTATAAATCAAGATACTAAATTAAGATCAATGTCTGTGGGTAAAACGATGGCATCTTATGTTGCAGGCCATGCAATATGCGAAGGCTATATAGACAGTATTAATTCAAGATTAAATGATTGGCCGTTAATAGAAAATACACTTTATTACGATCAAAAATTAATTAATCTTTTAAATATGAGTGCTGGTGATCAAGAATATGTATACAGTAGTGATTTTTTACTTGATAACAAATTTACAAGTGGAACAGATGATAATGCTGAAGATATATCACAATATATCACCTATTTTAAAAATTCTAAAAAAGCTACTTCAAGATTTAATTACAGTGCGTTTGCCACTCAATTAATTTTAAATTATGTTTTGTTTAAAACAGGTGATGACTTTGAAAAAATTTTAGAAAAAACTTTTAGTAAAAAAGCTAAAATTAAAGATAGCGTAATTTTCTGGAAAGTTAAAAATTCATCAAAGGAAAAAGGAAATGCGAATATTATGTTTTATGCTACTCGATATGATTATCTTAGAATTGCCAAAGCAATGTTAGATGATTGGCAAAATGATACATGTGTAGGTAAATATTTAAAAACAATTTGGGAAAATAGAGTAGACAAAGAGAATGATAAAAGAGAAAGAGAAGGAAAGGGTGATCGAATTCAGTGGAGATTTGCTAGTGGATATGCGGGACAATTTCAAACCCATTATAAAGGAATAAGTAAAAAAAGAGCTGTAATGGGGATGCATGGTAGAAGTGGCCAACATGTTGTAATTGATTTTGAGAGATCAAGAATTGTAGTAACTAACGCAATATATGAGGATTACAATTATAGCAAAATCATTTATGAACCAATTAAGAAGGGCAAATGAAAAAATTCTTCATATTTTTTTTAATTTTAACATTTTCATCTAATACTTATGCAAACAAAAATAAGAATACTTGGGATTATCCTCTTATAGATTATAGAGGTTGGGTCATAGAAGGTTCAGAAGACCATTATAAATTCCAATCAAATTTAAGAGAAGATAAAGACGTTCTTAAAGAATTTAAAAATAATAAAGAAACTGGAATTATTAGTTATTTATTATTTGAGGATAATAAAATTATTATTGATGTAGCTGATATTCCTAAATACGTCAGCAGTGGAGAAAAAATAATTAATGGTTTATTGCCATCCCATTCAATGGGCAAAAGTTTAGTATCTTATGTAACAGGTCATGCGATTTGTGAAGGTTACATTGACAGCGTTAATGTAAAGTTAAATGATTGGCCTTTAATTAAAGATACTCTTTACGAGGATGCGGTACTGCTTGATCTCTTAAATATGAGAGGTGGAGATCAAAAATGGGTTGGTGAAAGAAGAAATGTCGGTTCAGACAATAGGATTAAAGGCAAAAAGAAAGAAGAGAACGTGAATGTAATTGGTCTAGTGAAAGTAATGAATAAATATTTGAAAGGCACAGAAAAAAATAAACTAATTTATAATTATAGTGCTCTTACCACTAATGTAATAATGAATTATGTGAAACATAAAGCTGGTGATGATTGGGATAAATTATTACACAAAGTATTTAATGAACACGTTAAAGTTAAAAATAATGTTCAATTTCAAAAATCTAGAAGATATGGAGATTTTGTTTCTGCAAGATATTCCTTTTATGCGGATAGATACGATTATTTAAGAATTGCTAAAACTATGATGGAGGATTGGCATAATGACACTTGTGCTGGTAAATACTTAAAAACTATTTATGAAAATAGAATTCAAAAGAAAGACAACGTAAAACATACAACTGATGTAGGCCTTTACACAAAATCATATGGAGGCCAAATCCATTTTGATATTTTTGGAATAAAAAAAGAAAGAAAAATTTTAGGATTGAGTGGATTTGCAGGTCAGCAAATATTAATTGATTTGGATAATAAAAGAATAATAGTAATTAGCTCATTATATAGAAATTATAACTGGAAAAAAATAGTTTACAAAAAAATAAAAAATACTTTTTAATGAAAAAGTTTTTTTTATCCTCTCTTTTTTTGTTATGGCAAATTAGCGCTAATGCGTTGCCCTCTTGGATTGGCGATAAACCCATTAAAATTTGTAAAGCAAATCAGGACGTAAAAGTTTCTATGAATTGGTACAAGGACAATGGTTCTTTAGATGGTGAACCAGTGTACACTTCAATTAATAAAGGTGATTATTTAGGTTATTTTAAAAGAGTTAAAGGTTCTGACAAAAATAAAAAAGAGAGATATTGGGTAAAATCTAACAGTTTTTTTATATCAAAAAATAATAAATGGAAAAAAACGATTGTTGATGAAAAATATAAGGGTGTAAAAATAAACAAAATTTTAAAAGAATGTAAAAAAATTACATATCTAAATTACAAATCTAAAACACCACAATCGTTCAATGAAATTTTTGAAAATAACTATAAATCTAAAGATGTTGTACTTACCGGACAATTATATTTACCCCAAAAAAAAGGAGTATATCCTGTGGTGTATATTCAACATGGCACAGGTCATCCCAAGGGTTTTGTTAATGCTTATCATAAAATCATTGAGGAGATGCATAAAGAGAATATAGCAGTATTTATTGGCGATAGTTATTCAGGAAGAAAAATGAAAAAAAGTTATTGGAAGCTTGGTCTTTCCGCAAGAGTTTATGATGGTTTAAGTGTTTTAAACACTTTGTCTGATCATAAAAATATAGATAAAAACAAGATTGGTATTACTGGTTATTCTTATGGAGGAATGGTTGCATTTTTTACAGCTTATCCAAAACTGTTAGATTTAGTTTCAAATGGCAAACAATTCGCCGCTTATATGCCAGTATATCCTGGGTGTGATGTTGTTTTTAAAGAACCTAAAATAGTTGATAAACCTATGCTGATGTTACATGCAGAATTTGATGATTATGCTCCAACAATTGATTGTATTAATTATGTTAAAAAACTTCAAAATAATGGAAATAAAATTGATCTTAAGATTTATAAAGGTGCCCATCATGGATTTATTAAAGTTCAGGAAAGACAATATTTTGAGTTCACTGGTAATATGAAAAATTGTAAACCAGGCTACGTGGATGAAGATGGTTATTGGTTTTATAATGAAAAATCTTGGAAAAATATGACTGAACTAGAAACTGTAAATGCAATTTTTAAAGAATGTGGGGGACAAGGAGTAACAGTTTGGGGAACTCAGGAACAGCAAAATCAAGCTATAACTGATACAGTTAGTTTTTTTAAAAAAAATTTGAAATAACTTTTTAATTTTAAAAAATTATGAAAAATGTTTTATTAATATTATTTTTAAGTATTTTCATTTTAGGAGTCACGGATTTATCAAAAGAAGCTAAAGCGAGAGAAATTACAAATCTTCAATGGAATAAAAGTGTTGCTCGAGGAAAGAAACTCTCTAAATTTAGAGAGACTGTTACATCTCCAGCTTTAGGCAAAAAAGCTTGGAAGATAACATTACTACCTAAAGATTGTGGTAGAGATAAAGAAGGTGATTATTCTGATTGTAAAAATAACGGCAAAGATGCTGTCGTAGGTCACGGTGGAGGCGATAGAGCTCGAAGTGAATATTCTTCAGATAAAAGATATACTGGAGAAAAATGGATTTCCGTAAGTATTTATTTACCAAATAATTTTAAAACAGTTGAGCCAGTAAGCACTTCTCTTTTTCAAATCTATGAATGGGGAAAAACAAATCAACAAAGACATCCAAGAATGATGTTAAGAGTTAAGAGAGGTAATTTAGAGCCAAGATATTTTGCTGTAAATGGAATGGACTCTCCAGGAGTAATACATAAACATCTTAAAATTGATGATATGAGGGGCAAGTGGACCACAATTATATTTCATGCCAAAATGTCAAAAAATCCAAAAAAAGGATTTATAAAAATGTATGTTAATGATCTTCTTTACAACGATTACGAAGGAAGAACAGGATATGGAGGAAAATTTTTTAATAAATTTGGCATCTATCATAGTTGGATTAGTAGATGGCGTGATGAGGTGCATGGTGAGTATCCAACACAAGTTGTTTATTATGACAATTTGTTTAGAACTAGTAGCAAAGAAAAACTTCAAAAATTAATACAAAGATAATGAAAAAGATTATTTTATTTTTTGTCTTAAGTTTATTATGGTGCAATTTAAGTTTTGCTGGCGTTGAAGAAGTTTTAAAAGAAATAAAAAAAAATAAAGATATTGCTCAAGGCTTCAATAAAGTAATAGATAGAGGAGAAGATAATAAACCTAATCATTGGAGAGTAACAAATAAAAAAATTTTAGAATCAGATAAAAATTCTAGAGAACATGTTGTTAAAATAGTCAGTAAATCTGAAAATCATCCAGTTCGATTTGGCAAACAATCATTGAGATTTGAGGTTAGAGATGGAAATGGATGGGGTTGGGACTCGAGAAATAACAGAGAAAGAGTCGAGCTTTTAATATGCTGCGTTAACAAAAAAACTACCTGGTCTGCTTGGTCATTGTATTTACCAAATGATTATAAGATAATTTTTCCTGCTAAAACAATGTTAGCGCAATTTCATAATGATGGTGATTTTCCTCCAGCTTTTGCTTTCGAAAATCAATCTGATCCTAGAAAAGAAGAGGGTGGAGGCTATTGGATTGAGGTCGATGAATACGTTGGTGGAGATAATACGCCAAAAAAATTACTTGATAAAACTGAAATGTTCGGAAAGTGGAATGATATTTTAGTTAATGCAAAGTGGACACATAAGAAAGAGGGTTTTTTTAAAATTTGGATTAATGGAAAATTGAAATATCACTGGAAAGGAAAAACTCAGCACAAGGGAGAACGAACAGAATTTCATGTCGGTGTGTATAGATCATTTATAAATAGAACACCTGGACCAGATGCAACTCAAATAGCTTATTATGATGAGATAAGAATAGCAAAGGCATGCAAAAAACTTAAATTGGAAGATCTAGGTTATTCTTGTGAGGAAATTGAAAATCAAAATTAAAAATTTAAATTTTTATTCTTGGTAATGAATAAAAGTCTGCTGTATCTATTTTAGAGGAGTATTGTCTTCTCATATTCCATTTTTTTTGAACACCAGCGCTTGCAAGGCTTAAAGTAGATCTACCGTATCTATAATTAGTATTATCAATTGATTGCATCAAACTTTTTATTTTTTCATCTTTTTCTGATGAAAATAAATTTTTTCTTCCATCATCATTACGTAATCCTGTAAGCATGACACCTGCTTTTTGATATTGATAACCATTTTTGAAAATTTTTTCCAAAATAGAAATTGCAGTCTTAACAGTTTCGATACTATTATTTGTTGCGATTGGAAAATCAATTGTCTTTGCATTTGAATAATAACCAAAGTTTCTTTGAAAAGGACTGGTTCTAACAAAAACAGTAATAGCTTTTGCAACCAAAGACTCTGATCTAATTTTTTCAGATGCGTTTAAACAATAGTTGGCAACTGCTTCTTTTAATTCTTGAAACTTTTCAATTCTTTTACCAAATGATCTTGAAACTACACAACTTTTTCTTTTTGTTTGCGTGGTTTCTAAATTTATACATGGAACACCTCTGAGCTCCATTGCTGTTCTTGAACCTAAAACATTAGAAGATTTCTTAATCCAAGTGTTAGATTTATTCTTTAGTTGTTTAGCATTATAAATTCCATTTTTTTGATAAAATTTTGTAAGTTGTCTACCAACGCCCCATACATCGTTGATTTCTACTTTTTCTAAAATAGGATCTAAATTTTCTATTCCAATTAAACTTGTAACACCTGATTGTTTTTTCTTTGCAATGTGATTTGCAACTTTGCTTAAAGTTTTTGTTTTAGCAATACCAATACTTGTTGGAATACCAGTCCACTGCAAAACAGTGTCTCTAATTTCTTTTCCAACTTTTTCTACTTCTGTGTCTGGAAAATTTGATAAATCTATAAATGCTTCATCTATTGAATATACTTCTATTTCTTCATTAAATCTTTTAAGAGTTCTCATTACTCTTCTAGATAAATCTCCATATAAAGAATAATTTGATGAAAAAACTTCAACTTTGTTTTTAACAATGATATCTTTGGCTTTAAAATAAGGTTCACCCATTTTAATTCCTAAAGCTTTTGCTTCATTAGATCTTGAGATGATACAACCATCATTATTTGATAAAACAACAACAGGCTTTTTTCTTATTCTTGGATTAAATAGTCTTTCACAAGAAACATAGAAAGAATTACAATCCACTAAAGCTAATTTTCTAGTACGTTGAATGGATGACATAAGTTACAACCCCCCAAATAAAGACATCTTCTTCTTCGTTAATTAAAATTCTATTTGAAAAATCTTTAGAGCCAGAAGTTAGAAATTTTTTATCTCTTTCTTGAACTAAAGTTTTAACGACAAGTTCATCGTGAACATTTGCAATAACTGTTGAAAAATTTTTTGGTTTTAAACTTTTATCGACAACCAATAAGTCTCCATCATTAATTCCAACATTCACCATTGATTTTCCCTGTACCCTAATAATGAAAGTGGCTGGAACATTTCTGATTAAATGCATATTTAGGTCAATATCTTCTTCGATATAATCAGTGGCAGGTGATGGAAAACCAGCGCCAGCTTTATGTAAATAATAGGGAATAGTTAGTTTCATGTTCTTGTTTTGTTCTATTTTATAGCTTATTTATACAATACACGCAAGAGGTTGTATTTTGAGTCTGTAACTGAATCAAAAGTGAATCAAAACGTGAACATCAAAACCACATTTTGTATGCTTGTGGATAACTTCAACCAGAGATAGTTTGAATGTAATAGAATGAAAAAAATTTCAGTAATTATTTTAGTAAGCCTTTTTTATTGTCATACAGCTTTTTCTGAAAAACTGCCAAACGATGTTGTATCGGGAAGTAAGTTTAAAAAAAGTTTAACTGGAAATTATTATAAAGAGTACGGAATGCAAGTTGTTGATAAAAAAGATGGTCATCCCGTACGTGCTGGTGAAAAATCAATAAGGTTTGAAGTTAGAGCTGGTGATTGTGGTAAAGATAAGGATGGAGGATGGAATGATTGTAAGAAAGATAGAGAAAGACATGAGTTAAGCGCAAGATACAGAGTTAGCAAAGGAGAGAGATGGTATGCATGGTCAATATATTTACCTGAAGATTTTATAAATGTTTATCCTGTTTCAACAATGTTAGGACAATTTCATCAAGAGAAGAAACATGTAATTTGGATGTTTAAAAATGGGTCTGGTGGTTACTGGATTGAAAACTATGTAAAGGGCTTTACCTCTGAAAAAAGAAATCTTTTATCAAAACAAGAGATGTTAGGTAAATGGAATGATATTTTGATTAATGTAAATTGGACTCATAAAGAGGATGGTTTTTTTAAAATTTGGGTAAATGATAAATTAGCTTATGATTATAAAGGAAAAACAAAATCGAAAGGTGTTAAAACATATTATAAGTTTGGAATTTACAGATCTTGGATAAGTAAGTATAAAAGTTATCATAAAGGAAAAGAAGTTCCAGCCCAAGTAGTATATTTTGATGAAGTAAGAGCAGGAAAAACAAAAGAAAAAGTAATAGGTAATTTAAAATGAAAAAATTAACATGTCATTGTGGTGCCATTGAAGCTGAGATTAATTTAGATGGAGACTTAGCAAAGGTAATTAAATGTAATTGTTCGATTTGTAAAAGAAAAGGAGCAATTATGTCGATGGTAAAAAATGAAGATTTCAAAATTATCAAAGGAGAAGATAAATTAAAACTTTATCAATTTCATTCAAAAGTTGCTAAACATTATTTTTGTTCTGAATGTGGAATTTATACTCATCACAATCCGAGGATCAATCCAGCAATGACTGGATTTAATGTAGGATGTATTGACGAAATAGATACCTTTGGTATGAAAGATATCCCAGTCAACGACGGTCAAAATCATCCTTTAGATAAAAAATAATCCTCATGCAAAAATTAAGTTTATGCTTTAGCAAAGTTAAAAAAGATTGTTTAAAGTTTATTAAATCTCAAGAGACAAAAGCTGATAAATTTAAGAATAAAGAAAGAATGATAAGGTCATTCTTAATTCCATTATGTTTTTGGATCAGTAAAAAGTCAGATAAAAAAAGACCTTATTTTGTGGGCTTAGCAGGTGGGCAAGGAACTGGCAAAACAACAATTAGCTCTTTGATCAAAATAATTTTAACAAAATTCTTTAAATTAAAAGTTTTTAGAATTTCAATTGATGATTTTTATAAAACTAGAAAAGAAAGAATAAGCTTATCAAAACGAGTTCATCCAATGCTTTTAACTAGAGGCGTTCCAGGAACCCATGATATTAAAATGATGTTAAATTTTTTTAAAAAAGTAAAAAGTAAGAAATTTAAAAGATTAAAACTTCCAACTTTTAATAAAGCAGTTGATGACAGATTTAAAAAAAAATATTGGTACAATTTAAATAAAAAACCAGATGTGATTATTTTTGAGGGATGGTGTGTTGGTGCAAAATCAGAAAAAAATAGTTCTTTAAGGAAAACAATTAATTCTATGGAAAAAACAAAAGATCAAAAGCAAATTTGGAGAAAATACGTGAACCAACAATTGAAATCAAAGTATAAAAACCTATATTCACAACTTAATTGTTTAATATATTTAAAAGCAAAAAACTTTGGTTTACTTCAAAAATGGAGACTTAAACAAGAACGTAAACTTTGGTTAAGTAGTAAAAAAAATTCAAAACTAAAAATTATGAGTAAAGGGGATGTAATTAACTTTATGCAGACTTATCAAAGAATTACTCAAAATATGTTTAGGTATATGCCTAAGTATGCATCAATTATTTTTAATTTAAATAATAACCATCAAATAAAATCTGCAACATATAAAAGAAAATGAAAAAATTTTTTATAATTACCCTTAGTTATTTTTTTTTCTTTTCTGGTGTAAGTGCTGAAACTTTTACTGCTGCTCTAAAAAAAACTTATAATAATAATCCTGAATTAAATGCTGAAAGGGAAAGTTTAAATATTTCAGAGCAAGAGTTAAATATTTCAAAAGGTTCTTATCTTCCAACTGTCACTATAAGTGGTAGTAAAAGTGAGGAAGAAACAGATAAATTAACTAATCGTGATGGTTCTAATGCTTCTATTACAAATGTAGATCCAACTGTTACATCAATAACAATAGAACAAACATTAATTGATTTTGGAAGGGGGGCAGAATTAGCAAAAAGCAAAATAGGAATAGATTTAGCTAATGCAAAACTTTTGAAAAAAGAACAAGACATTTTGTATAAGTCAATTCAAGCTTATACAGGACTCTTGGCAGCAAATGAAAAACTTAAAATTAATAGATCTAATGTTAATTTATTAGACCGTCAAGTTGAGACAGACAGAATAAGACTTGAGAGAGGAAATATATCTTTATCTGATGTCGCACAATCAGAATCCTCATTAGCAGGAGCTCAAGCAAAACTGATACAAGCTGAAAATGATTTTTTAACAAGTAAACTTAATTATGAAAATGTTATTGGTAAATTAAATGATCCAGAATTATTAGATAAATCTTCAATTATAGAAATAACATTGCCTAATGAATTAAATTCTGCAATTGAGATATCAAAAAAAAATAATCCTGATTTAATAATAGCTCAACTAGAGTATGAACAATCAAAAAAAGACACAACAAGTGCTAGATCTGATTTAGCACCATCTGCTAAATTGTCTTTCGATAGATCTAAATCTGACGACTTAAGTGCAACCTATGATGAAAGAGAAAAAGATACTTTAAAAGCAACAGTTACTTGGCCATTTTTTTCTGGCGGAAAGAATATTGCATCTTTAAAAAAAAATAAAAGTATTGAATTACAAAAAAATTTATTGCTTGATAATATGACTACAAAAAATCTAACAGATGTTGCTAGTGCTTGGTCTAATTATCAATCAAATAAAAGTTTGTTGAATTCTGTAAGAGCTCAAGTTAATGCTGCTGAGATTGCTAATGAGGGAATAGTAGCCGAATACAATAGTGGCTCAAATAGAACTACATTAGAAGTTATTCAATCCAACTCTTTATTGTTAAATGCACAAATTTCATTAGCTGATTCTGAAAGAAACTATATTCTATCTCAATTTAACCTGCTTAAATCAGTAGGTCAGCTTAATAGCGAATATCTAAAAATCAGATAATATTTGGTCTTTTTTCATCAAAATAAATTAATCTTGCTAATGAGAACAAAATGTGTACATTTATTCTATGATTCGAGTGTTAAAAAAATTAAAAAAAGAGGCTAAAAATGACGAAAAATAACCTAAAAGTAGTTAAATCTACTAAAGATCAAGAAATGGACATCAAAGAAAAAAATAAGGCATTAGATGCTGCTATCAGCCAGATAACTGACAATTTTGGAAAAGGTTCAGTTATGAAGCTTGGCGAAAAAAGAGCTATGGATATCGAGTCGATATCTACAGGATCTTTAAGCTTAGACTTAGCTCTAGGAATAGGTGGTTTGCCTAAAGGAAGAATTATAGAAGTTTACGGGCCAGAATCTTCTGGAAAAACAACATTAGCTTTACAAGTAGTTGCTGAAGCACAAAAAGCTGGTGGAATTTGTGCATTCGTTGATGCCGAGCATGCTTTAGATCCAGTTTACGCAAAAAAATTAGGAGTAAATACTGAAGAATTATTAATTTCTCAACCAGATGCGGGTGAGCAAGCTTTAGAAATAGCAGATACTCTAGTAAAATCAGGCTCTATTTCAGTAATTGTAATTGACTCAGTTGCAGCATTAACTCCAAAAGCTGAAATTGAAGGTGAAATGGGTGACCATCACGTAGGTCTTCAATCAAGATTAATGAGTCAGGCTTTAAGAAAATTAACTGGTTCAATTTCAAACACAAACACAATGATGATTTTCATTAACCAAATTAGAATGAAAATTGGAGTTATGTTTGGAAGCCCTGAAACAACATCTGGTGGAAATGCACTTAAATTTTATTCATCTGTAAGAATGGACATTAGAAGAATTGGTGCCATCAAAGATAAAGATGAAATTATTGGTAACTCTACTAGAGTGAAAGTAGTTAAAAATAAAGTTGCACCACCATTTAAAGTTGTTGAATTTGACTTAATGTATGGAAAAGGAATTAGCAAAATGGGTGAATTAGTAGACCTAGGAGCTAAGGCTGATATTATTGAAAAATCAGGTGCATGGTATGCGTATAAAGGAGAGAAAATTGGACAAGGAAGAGAAAACGCAAAAGTCTATTTAGCTCAAAATCCACAAGTTGCTGCAGAAATTGAAATGGCAATTAGGGAAAAAGCTGGTGTGATTTCTAAAAAAATTGAAGGAAATCCATTAAGTCCAGAAAAAATTGAAAAAGAGAAGAAAGTAGCTGAAAAAGAAGAAGCTGCTCCTGCTAAAAAGAACTAAAATTAAAGGTCATCTTTAAATTATCAAAGGCGCTTATTTTAAGCGCCTTTCCCCCTTATCGTTATCTAGACATAGAATAAAAAAGCTGTATTTTAAAAATATGGCGGACAAATCATTAAATGAAATAAGAAGTACGTTTCTTAAATACTTCGAAAAAAATGATCATAAGATTGTTGAATCTAGCAATTTAGTTCCAAATAATGACCCAACCTTAATGTTTGCTAATTCAGGAATGGTTCAGTTTAAAAATGTATTTACTGGTTTAGAAAAAAGGGATTATCAAAGGGCAACTACTTCACAAAAATGTGTCAGAGCTGGTGGTAAGCACAACGACCTGGAAAATGTTGGTTATACGCCAAGACATCATACTTTCTTTGAAATGTTGGGAAACTTTTCTTTTGGAGATTACTTTAAAGAAAGAGGAATAGAACTTGCATGGAATTTAATTACTAAAGATTTTGGTTTAGATAAAAATAGACTTTACGTAACGGTGTTTCATGAAGATGATGAAGCCTTTAATTTTTGGAAGAAAATTGCGGGTTTTAGTGATGATAAAATAATTAGAATTGCAACATCAGACAACTTCTGGTCTATGGGTGAGACAGGTCCTTGTGGACCTTGCTCTGAAATATTTTACGACCATGGCGATCATTTAAAAGGAGGTCTACCGGGAACTAAGGATCAAGATGGAGATCGTTTTATTGAAATTTGGAACTTAGTTTTTATGCAGTATGAACAAGTTTCAAAAGATAAAAGAATAGATTTGCCAAAACCATCTGTCGATACTGGAATGGGATTAGAGAGAATTGCAGCTCTTTTACAAGGTACACATGATAATTATCAAACTGATCATTTTAAGAAATTAATTAGCTCAATATCTGACGTAACAAAAGTTAAACAAGAAGATAAAAATATATCAAGTTTTAGAGTTATTGCTGATCATTTAAGAGCAAGCTCATTTCTTTTGGCTGAAGGTGTTTTACCTTCAAATGAAGGTCGTGGATATGTTCTAAGAAGAATTATGAGAAGAGGAATGAGACATTCTCATTTGTTAGGATCTAAAGAACCAATTTTTTATAAAATTTTTGATTCATTAAAAAAAGAGATGTCCGGAAATTATCCAGAGCTTGAAAGATCTCAATCCTTAATCAAAGAAACTTTAAGGATGGAGGAAGAAAAATTTTTAGTTTTACTTGATAGAGGTATCAAAATTTTGAATGATGAAATTGCAAAAATAGATAAAATTTTACCTGGTGATGTCGCATTCAAACTATATGACACCTATGGTTTTCCATTAGATCTTACAGAAGACATTTTAAAAAATAAATCTTTAAAAGTTGATGATAAGAAATTTGATGAATTAATGAAAAAAAGCAAAGAACTTGCAAAAAAGAACTGGAAAGGTTCTGGAGATAGTTCTGAAGAAGCGATTTGGTTTTCAATTAAAGACAAAACTGGTCCAACAGAATTTTTAGGTTATGAGTCAAATCAGTCAGAGGGTGTTGTGTTAAATTTAATTAAAGATGACAAAGAAACAAAATCTTTATCTTCTGGTGAAAAGGGAATGATCATTACAAATCAAACCCCGTTTTATGGAGAGTCAGGAGGACAACTTGGAGATAAAGGAACAATTGTTTCTGGAAATTCTGTTTTTGAGGTTGATGATACACAAAAAAAACTTGGGAATTTATTTGTTCATTACGGATCAATCAAAACTGGAGAAATAAAAATCAATGATGTAGTGGAGATGAAAATAGATGTTGAGAGAAGAGATAATCTAAAGGCTTACCATTCTGCTACACATTTGCTCCACGAGTCCTTGAGGAGAACCTTAGGTAAACATGTTATGCAAAAAGGATCATTAGTTGCTCCAGACAGATTAAGATTTGACTTTAGTCATATGAAACCAATTTCCAATGAAGAGTTAGAAACTATCGATAAATTAGTTAATGAATATGTTTCAAATAGTTCTGAAGTAACCACAAGAATTATGACTCCAAAAGCAGCTATAGAAAAAGGTGCATTAGCTTTCTTTGGAGAAAAATATGGAGAAGAAGTTCGTGTAGTATCTATGGGTAAGGAAAAAGAGGCATATTTTTCAACAGAATTGTGTGGAGGAACTCATGTCAAAAATACTGGTGATATTGGAAAATTTAAAACTGTAAGCCAATCATCTATTGCTGCTGGTGTTAGAAGAGTTGAAGCTTTAAGAGATAAGCAGCTTGAGGATTTTATTAAGACTAAAGAAAAATTATCAACTTTATCTACGCAAAAAGATGAGGAAAATATCAAAGAGCTGTCATCTCAAATTATAAAACTTGGAGGCAAACCAAACGTTAATAATGAGGATCTTAAAGAAATTATAAAAAATCTTACAAGACAACTTGAGCAACTAAATGTCAGCGCAGTTCTTAAAGATAAAACAAGGAATATTATCAAAGATGAAAAAATAAAAGATATAATGGTAAGATTTCAAAAAGTACAAGATTTACCACCCAAAGATTTAAGAAAATTAGTTGATGGTGGAAAAAAAGAATTAGGTGATGGTATCGTTATTGTTTTTGCTAGCAGTGAAGATAAAGTTGGACTCGCTGTAGGTATAACTGAAAAATTAGTTAAAAAATATGATGCTGTAAAATTTGCAAAATTGGGATCAGAAATTATTGGTGGCAAAGGGGGTGGTGGAAGAAAAGATTTTGCACAAGCTGGTGGTCAAAATAAGAATAAGATAGACGAAGCTTTTAAAAAACTGAGAGATTTAATTTAGTTTCTTTTTTAAATTATTGTCAATTACATCTAAAAATTGGTTTGTAGTAAGATATTTACTTGATGGTCCTATTAAAATTGCTAGATCTTTTGTCATCGAGCCACTTTCAACACAATTTATACAAACTTGTTCAATTGTATTTGCAAATTTAATTAACTTTTCATTATTATCTAATTTTCCCCTATGAGCTAACCCCCGTGTCCAGGCAAATATTGAAGCTATTGGATTAGTTGAAGTTTCCTTACCTTGTTGGTGCATTCTAAAGTGCCTTGTTACAGTTCCATGAGCTGCTTCTGCCTCCATTATTTTTCCATCTGGAGTTAATAATGTACTAGTCATTAGACCAAGTGAACCATATCCTTGTGCCATTGTATCAGACTGGACATCACCATCATAATTTTTACAAGCCCAAATATATTTACCACTCCATTTCATCGCACACGCCACCATGTCATCAATCAATCTATGTTCATAAGTAATTTTAGCTTCTTCAAATTTTTTCTTAAATTCTTTATTGAACACATCTTCAAATATATCTTTAAATCTTCCATCATATTTTTTCAAAATAGTATTTTTCGTTGATAAATAGACTGGCCATTTTTTAATTAAGCCATAACTAAAACAAGATCTTGCAAAGTCTTCAATAGATTTATCTAAATTGTACATTGAAAGTGCAACTCCTGGACCTGTAAAATTGAAAACTTCATATTTAATTTCATCTTTACCATCTTCTGATGTCCATTTAACTTCCATCTTTCCTTTTCCTGGAACTTTAAAATCAGTTGCTCTGTATTGATCACCAAAAGCATGTCTTCCAATTACAACAGGGTCTGACCAAGAAGGAACTAATTTTGGAATATTGGAACAGATTATTGGTTCTCTAAAAACGGTACCTCCAATAATATTTCTGATAGTTCCATTAGGTGATCTCCACATTTTTTTTAAACTAAATTCTTCTACTCTAGCTTCATCTGGAGTTATGGTTGCACATTTAATACCAACGCCTATTTTTTTTATAGCATTAGCTGAGTCTATTGTAATTTGATCATCCGTATCATCTCTGCTTTTCATTCCTAAATCGTAGTATTCAATACCTAGATCAAGATAAGGCAGGATTAATTTATTCTTAATAAATTCCCAGATTATTCTGGTCATTTCATCGCCATCTAACTCTACTACTGGGTTTTTAACGGTAATTTTGCTCACTTATATTTATCTTATTAATTGAATTTCGTGATTTTATATACATATTAATGAAAAATTATCAAATAGAAGAATATGTTAAGTAAAATATTTCCAAAAATTCACGCAGAGGGATATAAATTTTTAGTTATAGCTGCAATCGTCACCATAGTGTTTTATAGCTTTAGTGATTTTTTAGGCTTAATAGGTTTAATACTAACTATTTGGGTTTATTATTTTTTTAGAGATCCAGAAAGAGTGATCATAGAAAATGATAACTACCTTGTAAGTCCAGCAGACGGAGAAATAATAAAAGTTGAAGAAGTTGATGGTCCTAAAGAACTTGGATTTGAAAATAGAAAATTAAAGAAGATAAGTATTTTTATGAACATTTTTGATTGTCATGTTAATAGAACACCTTGTGCTGGTAAAGTGGAGGAGATTTTGTATAAACCAGGAAAATTTTTTAATGCATCTCTTGATAAAGCCAGTGAAGATAATGAGAGAAATTATTATAAGATTAAAGATCTTCAAAACAATGACATAATTGTAGTTCAAATTGCTGGGTTAGTTGCTAGAAGAATTGTTTGTGAGACGAATAAAGATCAAGATTTGAAACAAGGTGAAAGAATTGGAATGATAAGATTTGGAAGTAGAGCAGATATATATTTTGAAAATTATGTGCCTTTAGTAAAAGTTGGACAAAAAGCTATCTCAGGAGAAACATTACTAGCTAAAAAATAGCATGGAACAGCCAAAAAATAATTTTAAAATTGTTTCAAATAAAAAAACAAGAATGATTTTACCAAACGCCATTACACTAATTGGTGTCTGTATAGGCTTAACCTCTATAAAGTTTGCTATAGATGGTAAATTTGCAATAGCTATAATTGCAATATTGTTTGCAGGCTTGATGGATGCACTAGATGGAAGAATTGCTAGATTAATTAAAGGTACATCAAAAATGGGTAAAGAACTAGATTCTCTTGGGGATGTAATTAGTTTTGGAGTAGCTCCGGCACTCATAATGTATTTTTGGAATTTACAATATTTAGATAAGTTAGGATGGTTTGTTTGTCTAACCTATGTAGTTTGCGTGGCATTAAGACTCGCAAGATTCAATGTTAATTCTGATGAGGAACCATCATGGAAAGATAATTTTTTTGAAGGAATGCCATCTCCTGCAGGAGGAATAATTGTTTTAATGCCTTTAATTTTTAGCTTTAGTGGATTTGGATCATCTTTCACAAAAATAAATTACGATATTGTTGTTCCATTATTCTTTATTGTAGTTTCAATATTACTAATAAGTACAATTCCAACATATTCATTTAAAAAAATAGTCATTCCCAGATCTTTAACAAAATTTTTATTATTTGGAATTGTTTTATTTTTTGGTGCTTTATTGGTTTACACTTTTAAAATTTTAGCAGTAACTTGTTTAATTTATATTTGCTTAATTCCAATTAGCTATTTTCATTATAAAAAAATTAAAAAAGAGAAAAATATTTCTTCAGATAAAGATGAAGAATTAGAAGATATTCTATAGATGAAAAAAAATGTAATCGTTTCTTTAGCAGATGCTAATTATTTTCCTTTATTAGATGAATTGATAGACTCAATTAAAAGATTTAAAGAAAGCAGTGGAGTTGCAATCTGTATTTTGGATGCTGGATTAACTAAAGAACAAAAAGAAAAATTATCAAATAAAGTTGATGAAATTAAACCTGCTGAATGGGACATAGATGTTCCAACTTCAAAAGTTAAAGGAAAAGAATGGTTAAAAAGCCAAGTATCAAGAGCATTCTTGCCAAAATATTTTCCTGATTATGAGAAGTATTTGTGGATAGATTGTGATGCTTGGGTAAATGATTGGAATTGTTTAGAACTGTATTTCAAGGCATGTAATAACGGAAAGCTTGGTATTACACAAACTATTGGACCTGGATATAAAATAACCTCAAAAGTAAATTGGTTAATTGGTAAATTAGCAATTATTAAATCTCAAAATTTTAAACATGCTGTAAAATCAAATATTGGTTACGACAAAGCTAGAAAATTGGCTTTTGCACCTCACATTAATATTGGAGTTTTTTCCCTAGAAAAAAATTCTAAAGGATGGAGTTCTTGGCAAAATAATTTGTCAAAAACTTTAAAAGCTGGAAATATTTTTGGATCTGAGGGGTTAGCAATTAATATGTCTGTTTATATCGATGATTTAGAGACAGAGTTTTTACCTTTAAACTGTAATTGGATTACAAGTAATTTACTTCCAAAATATGACGAAGAACAAAAAACTTTTGTCGAACCATTTTTGCCAAATTATAAAATTGGAATAATGCATCTTGCCGCTGGGATTTGGAGGGATGGAAGAGATATGAGATTAGACAAAAGTGTTGAAATTCAAATTGAAACACTCGAAAATAAAAAAATATATAAAAGTCTAAGATTTAATAATTAATTGAAAAAAAATAAAATTTCAAAAAATTGGGTTAATAAACAAAGAAGAGATATATATGTCCGTCAATCTAAAGTTGATGGTTATAGGGCTAGATCTGCTTATAAATTAATTGAAATTGATGAGAAGTTTAAAATCTTTAAGGGTGGCATGTGTGTGATTGATATTGGTGCGGCCCCAGGTAGTTGGACTCAATATGCTTCTAAAATTGTCAAAAATGGAAAAATTATTTCAATAGATTTAAAGGAAATGGAAAAAGTTAAAAATAATATTCAAATTAAAGGTGATTTTACGTCTCCTTTAATCCAAGATCAGATCAAAAATTATCTAAATAAAGGGTCAGATGTTGTAATGTCAGATATGGCTGTAAACACCACTGGTATAAAAAACATAGACTCAATTCAAACAGGCGAACTTTGCAAAGAAGCAATGATTTTTTCAAAAGATGTTTTGTTAGAAGAAGGTTCTTTTATTTCAAAAATATTTATGGGGGGTTCATTTAATGAAATTGTCGCACTAGGGAAAAAACTTTTTAAAGAAGTTAAGGTTTTTAAACCTAAATCTAGTCGTAAAGACTCTAAAGAAAGTTTTATTATTTGTAAAAATCTTAGATAGCCTCTTTAAATATAAAAGGAATCATATATAAATGATTATGGTCCCTATAAAAGAAGCACTCACCTTTGATGACGTAACTCTAGTTCCAAAATATTCTGAAATTCTACCGACAGATGTTGATACTAGTATTAAATTAACTGAAACTTTAAAACTTAAAATTCCTCTTTTGTCATCGGCTATGGATACAGTTACAGAAAGTAAAATGGCAATTGCAATAGCAAAATCAGGTGGACTTGGAATAATTCATAGAAATCTTGATGTAAAAAAACAAATTTTAGAAATCAAAAAAGTTAAAAAACAAAAATTATTAGTTGGTGCAGCAGTTGGTGCTGGTCCTAATGAATTTACAAGGGCAAAGGCAATTTTAAAAGAAAATATTGATATGATTGTTGTTGATACTGCACATGGTCATACAAAAAAAGTTTCAGAAATAATTAAGTTTATTAAAAAAAGCAAAAATAAAAAAACTGCATTATGTGCTGGAAATATTGCAACACCTGAAGCAGCTAAATTCTTACTTAAATTGGGAGTAGATATAATTAAAGTTGGTATAGGACCTGGATCGATCTGTACAACAAGATTAGTTGCTGGAATTGGTGTGCCACAACTCAGTGCAATTTTAAGTGTTAGAAATGGAATTAAAAATAAAAATGTAAAGATCATTTCTGACGGTGGTATTAAATATTCTGGTGATCTTGCAAAAGCTTTCGCTGCCGGCGCTGATGCAGTAATGATAGGATCTTTATTTGCAGGAACAGACGAAACACCAGGTAAATTAATAAAAAGAAATGGTAAATTTTTCAAAAGCTTCAGAGGCATGGGTTCAGTTGGCGCTATGAATAAAGGTTCAGCTGATAGATATTTTCAATCAAAACAAAAAGATATGTCAAAATATGTTCCAGAGGGAGTAGAAGGTTTTGCTAAATATAAAGGCAAAGTTAGCAATATAATTTATAAGTTAATCGGTGGTCTAAGATCGTCAATGGGTTATCTTGGATCTAAGCAAATTAAATATCTTAGAGATAAACCACAATTTGTAAAAATTACAAAGGCTGGTTTTTATGAAAGTATGGTTCATAATGTCGATATAGTTAAAAATGATAATAAATACTAATGAATAAAATATTTAAATTTTCATTATTTTTTTATTTAATTATTAATTTATTTAATACTTTAAATAGTAATGAAAAATTTTTTAATACAGGACTAAAATTTTTTGAAGAAAAAAAATATGATGATGCAAAATTTATGTTTGAAAGAAGTATTGTGTTTAATCCAAAGAATTCAAATTCATATCTATATTTAGCAAAAATCTACAATATTAAAGAAGATCAAAAAAAAGAAGAAAAAAATTTAGAAGCGACATTGCTAATTGAACCTGATAATGAAGAGGCAATTTTAATGTCGATGAAAATTGCTTTAGAAAAGTCCAATTATAAAAAAGTAAAAGACTTATCAAAAACTTTCAAACAAGTTTGTAAAAAACTATGTGATGAAAATAAAGATATTTTAGAGACTCTTGCGAATATAGAACCTAAAAACAATGAGTCTTGATAAAAACTTAAATAAAATCTTGATTATAGATTTTGGCTCTCAATTCACTCAATTAATAGCAAGAAGAATTAGGGAACTTGGTGTATTTTCTGAAATAATAAGTCATAAAAAAATTAAAAACACAGACATTAGTCATTCAATTAAAGGAATTATTTTATCTGGAGGTCCTTTAAATGTTTATGAAATCAATAAATATTCATTTGATAAGAAAATTATAGAAAATGGTATACCCATATTGGGTATTTGTTTTGGTCACCAGATTCTTTCAAAACTTAATGGTGGTAAAGTTAAACAATCAAAACATAGAGAATTTGGTCTAGCTAACATCGATAAAAAAAAAGATAGTCTTATTACTAAAAATTTTTTTAATAAAAAAAGAATTAATAAAGTATGGATGAGCCACGCTGATCAAGTTTCTAAATTACCAAAAAATTTTAATGTAGTTGCTTCCAGTCGTAACTCAAAGTATGCCATTATTGAAAACAAGAAGAAAAGATTTTATGGAGTTCAATTTCATCCTGAGGTTACTCATACCGAAAATGGAAAAAAAATTATTAGTAATTTTATTTTTTTAATATGTGGAATTAAAAGGAATTGGTCCTCTAAAGATCAAAAGATACAATTAATTAAAGATGTCAGAAATCAAGTGGGAACAAATAAAGTTATTTGCGCTCTTTCTGGTGGGGTTGATAGTAGTGTCGTTGCGCAATTATTGAATAAAGCTATTGGTAAAAAACTTTATTGTGTATTTGTTAATACAGGACTTCTTAGAAAAGATGAGGAAAAACAAGTTGTAGAAACTTTTAAAAAAAAATTAAAAATGAATTTAATATATGTGAACGCCGAAAAAGAATTTTTAAAAAAGCTTGCTAATATTTCTGATCCAGAAAAAAAGAGAAAAATAATAGGAAATTTGTTTATTAAGATTTTTGAACGTTATGCAAAAAAAATTAAAGATGTAAAGTTTTTGGCACAAGGAACTCTTTATCCTGATCTTATAGAGAGTAAATCAGTCACTGGTAGTCAAACCTCAAAAATTAAATCACATCATAATGTCGGTGGATTACCAAAAAAAATGAAGCTTAAGCTCGTTGAGCCATTAAAATTTTTATTTAAAGACGAGGTTAGGAAATTAGGTCTAGAGCTGAATTTAAGTAGAGATATCATCTCTCGACATCCTTTTCCTGGTCCAGGTTTAGCTATTAGAATGCCAGGAGTTATTACACAGAAAAAGATTAATATTTTAAAAGAAGCAGATTATTACTTTATTCAAGCCTTAAAAGACCATGGACTTTACAATAAAATTTGGCAAGCTTACGCTGCATTGCTGCCTGTTAAGACAGTAGGTGTAATGGGTGATAACAGAACTTATGAATATTTGTGTTTGTTAAGAGCAATTACATCAGAGGATGGGATGACGGCAGATTTTTATGAATTTAAAAAGCCTTTTATCCAAATGATTTCAAATAAAATTGTAAATAGTATTAGAGGAATAAATAGAGTAGTTTATGATATAACATCGAAACCACCGAGCACTATTGAACTAGAGTAGTTAAAAGCAATGAATAGCAAAATCAAAAAAGTTCTGATGAAAAAAAAAAGATCTAAGATAATCTGTTTAACGTCCTATTCTAAGAATATTGCTGAGGAAGCTGACAAACATGCAGATATAATATTAGTTGGTGATTCTCTGGGCTCAGTTTTATACAACTACGACACTACAAAAAAAGTTACTCTAACAAATATGATTGAACACTCAAAAAGTGTTAGACTTGGAGTTAAAAAAAGTTTGATGGTAGTAGATATGCCATACAATACCTATAGTTCAAAAAATCTAGCTTTAAAAAATGCTAAAAGAATAATTAAAGAAACCAAATGTGATGCAGTGAAATTAGAAGGTGGAAAAAAAATTATAAGACAAATTAAATTTTTAATAAAAAATAAAATCCCTGTAATGGGCCACTTAGGTCTTTTACCTCAAACTAATAAAGGAAAATTTAAGTCCAAAGGGGGAAGCGCCAAAGAAAAAAAACAACTAATAAAGGATTCTTTATTATTACAAAAATGTGGGGTATTTTCGATCGTTTTAGAATGTGTTAAAACTTCCTTAGCTAAACAAATTACAGAAAAATTAAAAATACCAACTATTGGAATAGGATCATCAGCTTATTGCGATGGACAAGTTCTAGTAACTGATGACTTAATTGGATTGAATAATACAAAGATAAAATTTGTGAAAAAATTTATCAATATAAAAAAACACATTAATTTGGGATTAAAAAAATTTTCATCTGAGGTTAGATCACAAAAGTATCCTTCGAAAAAATATTCTTATTAAAAATATTTTTTAAACTGTTCATTTATTGATAAGATATCTAAATCTGCAAGACCACCAATTACTAATTGAATTGCAACTAATAATATAAAACCTAGACCAATATATGCTATCCATAAATGTTTTTGAATATAGTTAGCGAGATATGTGGCCATTGCACCTGTTAAAATTACTGATAACACAAGACCAAATATCATAAAACCAAAATTACCTTTAGCAGCACCAACAACACCAACAACGTTATCGAAACTAATCGTAATATCAGCAAATAAGACTTTGTATACACTTTGAATATACGATGGCTCTTTTGATTTCTTAGTTGGTGATTTAATTTTTTTTATTTCAAATAAATCTTTTCTTAAATCGTTAACTATCCAAATTAAGAGTAATCCACCTAAAATTTTAATGAAGTAAAATTCAAATAAATATGTAGCAAATAATGCAAATATGATCTTAAATATCAAGGCACCAGCAACGCCCCATAAGATTATTTGTTTTCTATTTTTTGGAGCAAAATTTGCTGCAATTAAACCTATAATTATTGCATTATCCGCAGCCAAGATAATATCTATGAAAATAATCTGAACAAGTATGAGCGTTTCTTCTAACAAAGTCTCGTTATAATATTAGAAAATACTTATAATTCAATTAAAAGTAGTAATATTTTTTTATTGATAAATTTTTCGATACACTATGAAATACCTTAAATAGAAATGGAGGAATAATGAAATTTATTAAATATTTTTTAAGTACTTTAATTTCGTTGATTTTAGCTACTAATGTGGCGATCGCAGAAAAGTGGGACATGGCTCTAGCTTATGGAGCTGGTAATTTTCACTCTGCTAACGCAACAGAATTTGCAAAAAATGTAACGGAAAAAAGTGGAGGAAAATTAACAATAGTAGCTCATCCTGGAGGATCACTTTTTAAAGGAGGAGAAATTTTTAGAGCTGTTAGAACTGGTCAAGCTCAAATAGGTGAAAGATTTATGTCAGCTCTTGGAAAAGAGGATCCGTTATTGGAAATTGACTCTCAACCATTTTTAGCAACATCATACAGCGATGCTTTAAGTTTATATAAAGCTTCTAAAGATGAAATTGTTAAAAGTTTAGACTCTAAAGGTCTTGTATTTTTGTATGCAGTTCCGTGGCCTGCTCAAGGTTTATACAGCAAAAAAGAAATTAATTCTGTAGCAGATCTTAAAGGCTTAAAGTTTAGAGCTTACAACTCAGCTACAATTAGAATTGCTGAATTGACTGGAATGGCACCGACAAAAATTGAAGCTGCTGAGATTAGTCAGGCTTTTTCGACTGGTGCAGTTGAAAGCATGATTACATCACCAACAACTGGAAAAAACTCTAAAATTTGGGAGAATGGAGTTAAATATTTTTATGATATTGCAGCTTGGTTTCCAAAGAACATGGTTATAGTTAATAAAGATTCTTGGAATAAGTTAGATAAAGCTACTCAGGACTTAGTTATGAAACAAGCAGCTTTAGCTGAAAGAAAAGGTTGGCAATTATCTAAACAAGGAAATGTTTCTGATAAGAAAGCTTTAGCAAATGCTGGAATGGTAGTTGGTAAAGTTAATTCATCTTTACAATCTCATTTTGAAAAGGTTGGAGCAACAATGGCTAAGGAATGGTCTCAAAAAGCTGGATCAAGAGGAGCCACTGTTTTATCAGCATACAAATAATTAAAACTTCTAAATTAAGGCCACTTAAAAATCATAAGTGGCCTTAAATCGTTATGTTAAAATCTTTAGACAAGAATTTAAATAAATTATATAAATATTCAGGATATATCGCTGCAGTTTTTTTAATATTTGTAGCAGTGTTTATTCTTATTGGTATTTCTTCAAGAATATTTGGTTTTTATATTAGAGGATTAGCAGAATATTCTGGTTATTGCATGGCTTCAGCTTCATTCTTTGCTTTAGCGTATACTTTTGTAGAAGGTGGGCACATTAGAATAACTTTGTTTTTAGAAAAATTATCTGGAACAAAAAAAAAATTCATTGAAATATGGTGTCTTAGTTTAGCTAGTTTTTTTTCAGGTTTCTTATCATTTTACTTTATTAAAATGTTAATAATATCTTATAAATTTCAAGAAAGAAGTGAAGGAGCAGATGAAATTTTGATATGGATACCACAAACTAGTGTAGCTATTGGATCCACAATTTTCTTCATAAGTGTTTTGCATCAATTTGTCTTATCAATAAAAAAAGATTAAATGCCTGAAATATTTTTAACCATTTTTTTTATTAGTGTTTTATTATTTTTTTTAGGGTCTGGAGTCTGGGTAGCCTTGAGCATGATAGGAGTGTCTGCAATTGGAATGATGCTTTTTACATCTAGACCTGTAGGTGATGCAATGGCAACAACAATATGGGGAACATCATCTTCGTGGACTCTAACTGCTCTACCTTTATTTGTTTGGATGGGAGAAATTTTATTTAGGACAAAATTATCTGAAAATTTATTTAAGGGTTTATCTCCTTGGATGCAGAAATTACCTGGAGGTTTAATTCATGTAAATGTTGTTGGGTGTGCTTTATTTGCAGCAATATCTGGTTCATCAGCTGCAACAGTTGCTACAGTAGGAAAAATGTCAATTCCAGAACTTAGAAAAAGAAAATATCCTGAAAAAATTTTATTAGGTAGTCTGGCTGGTTCAGGAACATTAGGTTTGTTGATACCACCCTCAATAATTTTGATAATTTATGGCGTAGCTGTTCAAGAGTCTATCGCAAAATTATTTATTGCAGGGATTATTCCTGGGATAATGATTGCATTAATTTTTATGTCATACGTAATTATTTGGTCTTTAGTTAATAAGAGAAAAATGCCTAAGATTTCTGAAAAGTATTCATTTTTAGAAAAAATAAAAAGATCGAAACAACTTTTACCTGTCATAATATTGATTTCAGGTGTAATTGGTTCAATTTATACTGGGGTAGCAACAGCAACAGAAGCAGCTTCCCTTGGGGTAGTTGGATCTTTAATTTTATCTTATTTTCAAAAAAGTCTTACTCTAGAAACATTTAAATCATCTTTATTAGGAGCTACCAAAACATCATGTATGATTGCTTTTATCTTAGCAGGCTCTACATTTTTATCCTTAGCTATGGGTTTTACTGGTTTACCTAGAAATTTAGCTACATGGATCCAGAATATGGATCTTTCCCCATATGTTCTAATTTTTGTTTTGATGATTTTTTACATTATTTTAGGAATGTTTCTTGATGGTATCTCTGCTGTAGTATTAACAATGGCGGTCATAGAGCCGATGATACGTCAAGCAGGGTTTGATATGATTTGGTTTGGTATCTTTTTAGTTATAGTTGTTGAAATGGCTCAGATAACTCCACCAGTAGGATTTAACTTATTTGTTCTTCAAGGAATGGCAAATAGGGATATGGGCTTTATCGCAAAAAGTGCGTTTCCATTATTTCTATTAATGATTTTAGCAGTCATATTAGTAGTAATTTTTCCAGAGATAGCTTTATGGATGCCTGAACAAATGGTTAAAAATCTAAATTAATATTTGGATTTTTTTGTACCGTCAATTATTTGCTTTAATTCAGAATACTCTTCACAATTACATTTAGCTAAAACTTCTAATCTTTCTTTTGCTAAATCAATTCTATTTGTTGCAACATAAAGTTCACCAAGATACTCATTTATACCAATATGGTTTGGGTCCAAGGCTAGTCCTTGTAAATAATATTTTTCTCCATTTTCATAGTCACCAAGTTTTCTAGTTGTAAATCCTAAGTAGTTTAGTGTATCTGGTTTATTAGGCTTTTTTAAATTTGATTTGAGTAATAATTTTTGAGCTTTTTCATATTTTTTTTTGGCTTTTTCTAATTTACCTTTTTTTTCGTATTTTTTTGCAGACTTAACATGCATAATAGCTTTTTCATAATTTGTTTTTATTTTTGAGGATTCTCCATCACCCCCATCACTCCCAGCAGAAAAGGCATATGATGAATAAAAAAGATATATAAAAGTAACTGTTAAAATCTTTTTGATCATTAAATAAATTTTTTCATTGTGTTCAAAGTTTTTAATTTAAGTCCATTTTCTAACAAGTTATTCTTAATAGATACGGCTGTAGCCAATGAACTTTGATTATCTCCATGTATACACACTGAGTCAATTTCACAAGGTATCTGTTTTCCACTGTGACAATTAAGAGCCTGATTTCTTACCATATTTAATACGTGTTTTTTTGCTTCCTCTGGATTTGTAATTAAAGCATTTGGTTTTTTTCTGGAAACTAAATTTCCATCATCCTCATAATTTCTATCTGCAAAAATTTCACAAGCTATTTTCATATTTAATTTTTTAGCTTCTTCTTCCATTTTTGATCCTGTTGGCACCAAATAGATCAGATCTTGATTTATTTCTTTAATAGTTTTTGCTAGTGTGTTCGCAAGCTCTGAATCTTCGCATGCCATATTATTTAAGGCCCCATGTGGCTTGATATGACTTACAAATTCACCATGATTTGATGCAATATTTTGTAAAATATCGTATTGATCAATTATTAGTTTTCTTATTTCAGATGAGGATAAATTAATTCTTTTTCTTCCAAAATTTTCTGGATCATTAAACGATGGATGAGCACCTATACTAACTCCATTGGCTTTCGATATTTGTATAACTTCAGACATTGTATCTTTGTCACCAGCATGAAATCCGCAAGCAACATTTGCAGAATTAACAATTTTTAACAATTCAGGATCATGTTTATTGGAGTGAAGTTTTGATTTTTCTCCTAAATCACAATTTATATTAATTTCCATTGACATAATTCTTAAGTATAACATGGCATGATAAAAAATATATCAAATCTTGGTGACGCAGCGCTGTATTGTGATTTTGGGAGTGAAGTAAATAAAGAAATTAACTCTGAAGTAATTAAGTATTTTAAAACTTTAAAAAATGAAAATATTGACAAAATTAACAATTTAACACCCTCATATAATAAATTGATTATTTCTTATGATTTAAAAAAAACAAACTATAAAGAAATTAAAAAAATTGTTGAAAATCTTTCGATAAGTGAAAAAGAAAATTTATCAACAAAAACAATCAAAATACCAACTTGTTGTGAAAATTCTTATTCGTTAGATATTGAAAGATTGGAAAAAAAATTGAAATTAGATAGAGAAAAAATTTTTGATGCTTTTTTTGAAAAAGAATATTTTTGTTATATGACAGGCTTTATTGCTGGAATGCCTTTTCTAGGGGACCTAGACAAAAATATGCATGCCAAAAGATTGGAAACACCAAGAGTTAAAGTTCCAAAAGGATCAGTTGGATTGACTGAACAATTTGCAAACATTTATACCTTTGAAAGCCCAGGTGGTTGGAATATTATTGGAAATACGCCCATTAAAATTTTTAATAGCAATAAAGAGAAAGAACCAAACCTAATTAATCCTGGAGACACAGTTATTTTTAATAGAATAAACATTGATGAATATAAAAACTACAATGAGTAAAAATTATTTTAAAATAATTAGAGCAGGAATTAATACAACTTTTCAAGATAAGGGTAGAGATAATCTTTATCCTATAGGAATTCCTTTTAGCGGTGCAATGGATAATAGAAATTATTTGATTTCAAATAAGTTGGTTGGAAATTCATCAAGTGCACCTGTAATTGAGTTTGCATACCAAGGCCCTTTATTAAGGTATTTTGGTGATAAAATAAATATTGCAGTTACTGGTGATGTAAATTTTAAATTAAAAAAAGGCAATGAAGAAATAATTGGAAATTGTTATGAAAGCTACTTTATTGAAGAAGGAGATGAAATAGATATTTTATCAACAAACAAATCTGTATATGGTTATCTGTCTATTAATGCAAAATTTAATATAAATTTTCAATGGGGAAGTTGCTCTATTAATACAAAAGCTAAAATTGGATCAAACTATGGAGAGAAGTTAAAAAATGATCAAGAAATTGAAATTTTAAATATTAATATCAATCAATCAAAAAAAAAATTGAACTATTTAAATTCAAAAATTGAAAAAATTAGAGTTATTAAAGGAACAAATTTTGATTATTTTTCTGATAAAGGTAAAAGACAATTATTTGAAAATGAATTTATAATTTCAAAATTATCAGATCGCATGGGAATGAGATTAGAGGGTGAAAAGATTGAAAATATTGTCAATACAAACATTAAATCTGAGGGATTAATAAAGGGTGTCATTCAGGTTCCTGCTGATGGCAATCCTATAATCATGTTATCAGATCACGGTACAATTGGAGGTTATCCAAAAATTGGTGTTGTAATTAGTGCCGATTATGACAAATTAGTTCAATTATCCCCAGGCACAAAAATAAAATTTCAGGAAGTTGAATTATCAGATGCAGAAACTTTATTTAAGCTGTATGACATGGAAACACAAAACTTAATTTCACAAATATTATGAACATAATAAGAAACCTGCCTGGCCCATTATTAATTTTTTTAGGTGCATTAAGTTTAAGTTTTGGTGGATTAATTGTTAAATCTTTTGAGGGTGCAACATTGTGGCAAATATTGTTTTGGAGATCCTTATTTTTTTCTCTAACAGTTTTAACTTTTTTAATAATTAGTTATAAAAAAAAAACTTTTAAAGCTTTTTATAATTCTGGTTTACCAGGATCTATAGGTGGAATTATATTATCTTTCGGTTTTTGTGGCTATGTATTTGCCATGTATAATACTACCGTAGCTAATACTAATTTTATAATATCTCTTCAAATCTTATTTCTTGCTATATTTGGATACATCTTTTTAAAAGAAAAAATTAATGCAGTAACTTTAACTTCTATAGTCTTAGCTATGACTGGAGTTTTAGTCATGGTTGGTAATTCTTTATCACCTGGTGAATTTTCTGGAAATCTTGCAGCTTTTACTATGCCAATAACTTTTGCTGTTTTAATTATGATAGTGAGAAAATATCCATCAGTGGATATGGTACCAGCACAATTTATTGCAGGAGTTAGTTCTTGTCTAATTGGTTTTATGCTTTCAACTAAAATTATGATATCACCTCATGATATTTTTTTAGGTTTTTTAGCAGGTTTTTTTCAAGTTGGTTTTGGATTTATATTTATAACTATTGGTGCTCGAACCACTCCCTCTGCGATGGTTGGAATAATTATGTTGTCCGAATCTGTGTTGGGACCTATATGGGCTTTTCTATTTGTGAGCGAAAGGCCCTCAACTTTTGGATTAATTGGGGGTGCAATAATTCTTTCTGCAGTATTATTACAGTTTTATTCACTTTTAAATAAGAGCAAAAAAAGTGTTTCTCATTGACTTTTATAGTCATGTGTAAGAATATCTCTTTACGGGAGAGACTACAGAATATCGTAGCGCCGAAGGAGCAACCACCCAGGAATCTCTCAGGCAAAAAGGACCGTAGCATATTAACTCTGGAAAGAGATTAAATTCTCGCCGAAGGAGCAAAACTCTCAGGCAAATATACAGATGGGTAAAGAGAGTTAATATGGAAATAAAAAAAACATCTTTATACAAACTACATCAGAACAACAACGCAAAATTTGTTGAATTTGCAGGCTATCAAATGCCAATTCAATATTCTGATGGCATTGTTGAGGAGCATAAATTTACAAGAATGCACTCAGGTATTTTTGATGTTTCACATATGGGTCAATTATTTATATATGGAGAAAATAATTTAACTGAAGATTTAGAGAAAATTTTTCCATTAGATTTAAAAAATTTAAAAATCAACCATTCTAAATATAGCTTCTTAATGAATGATGATGCAGGAATTTATGATGATTTAATTGTTACTAAATTAGAAAAAGGTTTTTTAATAATCTTAAATGCAGCTTGTAAAGAAAATGATTTTAAAATTTTAAGTAAATTATTGAATGGTAAATATGAAATGCTACTAGATGAAAAAAGATCTTTGATTGCTATTCAAGGACCAAAATCAGTAAAGATACTAAATAATATTATTCAGGGAGTTGAAGATCTAAATTTTATGTCTGGAAATTGGTTTTCATTTCATGATCAAAAAATTTATGTTACACGCTCAGGTTATACTGGTGAGGATGGATTTGAAGTGTCTATATTAAATGAATTATCCGAAAAATTCACAAAAGAATTAATTAATAAGGGAGCAAAATTAATTGGTTTGGGAGCTAGAGATACTTTAAGATTGGAAGCAGGCTTGTGTTTGTATGGTCATGAGCTAAATAAAGACAAAACTCCAGTTGAAGCAAATTTAAAATGGGCTATTTCTAAAGACAGAGTTTCCAAAGGTAATTTTATTGGATCAAATATAATTACAAAGCAGTTAAACGATGGTGTGAGTAAAATTAGAGTTGGAATAAAGCCAGAAGGAAAGATAATTGCAAGAGAAAAGACAAAGATCTTTAATCAATCTGATTTACATATTGGTGAAATTACAAGTGGAACATTTGGACCAAGCGTTAATGGTCCAGTTGCCATGGGTTATGTAGAGAATGAGTTTTCAAATAAGGATACAAAAGTTTTTTTGGAAGTACGAGGAAAAAAATATCCTGCAAATATTTGTGGATTACCATTTTATAAAAAAAGTTATGTGAAAGGAGTAAATAAATGAGTGACGTAAAATATTCGAAAGAACACGAATGGATAAAATTAGAAGGTGATATAGCTACAATTGGAATAACAAAACATGCTACAGAAATGTTAGGAGATATAGTTTTTACAGAACTTCCAGAAAAAGGAACTAGTGTAGAAAAAGATGGTACTGCTGGTGTAGTAGAATCAACTAAAGCAGCTAGCGATGTATATACACCAATAAGTGGTGAGGTAGTAGATACTAATCAAGCTATTGTAGATGATCCATCAAAAATAAATCAAGATCCTGAAAATAGTGCATGGTTTTTTAAATTAAAGGTTAAAGATAAATCAGAGATGGAATCTTTGATGAATAAGGAAGATTACGATAAATTTGCAAAGGAGAGCTCATCATAATGTTACATAACTCACAAAAAGATTTTTTAAAAAGACATATTGGTCCTTCTGAGGGGGATCAATCAAAGATGTTAAAAAAATTAAATTATAAATCACTGGATGATTTAATAGACAATACAGTTCCAGAAAAAATACAGTTCAAAGGCGAACTAAATATTGGTGAGTCTAATTCAGAGTATGAAGCATTAAGAAAATTAAAAGCAATTTCTAAAAAAAATCAAATTTATTCAAATTTTATTGGTATGGGTTATTATGGAACATATACACCTTATGTAATTTTAAGAAATATATTAGAAAATCCAGGTTGGTATACTTCCTACACACCTTATCAGCCAGAGGTAGCACAAGGAAGATTGGAAATGTTGTTAAACTTTCAACAAATGATCGTTGATTTCACAGGAATGGATATTGCAAACGCATCTTTATTGGACGAGGGTACAGCAGCAGCAGAAGCTATGGGCTTAAGTCACAGACTGAATAAAAGCGATAGTAATTTAGTTTTCGTTTCAGAGAATTGTCATCCACAAACAATTGATGTGATACAAACTAGAGCAGAGCCTATGGGTTTAAAAGTTCTTGTCGGAAATGAGGATAAAGTTTTAGAGCAGTTAAAAGAGGACATTGTCTGTGGAATTTTACAGTATCCAGGAACTTTAGGTGATATTAAAGATCCTAGTGAGGCAATAAGTAAAATTCATAAAAAAAATGGTAAAGCAATTTTAGCATGTGATCTTCTTGCACTTGCTAAGTTAAAAACACCGAGAGAGCTTGGAGCTGATATTGCAGTCGGTAGTTCACAAAGATTTGGTATTCCAATGGGTTATGGTGGTCCACATGCTGCATTTTTTGCAACAAAAGATGAGTATAAAAGATCTATGCCAGGTAGAATAGTTGGTGTCTCAGTAGATAGACATGGAAATAAGGCTTATAGGTTGTCGCTACAGACTAGAGAACAGCACATTAGAAGAGACAAAGCTACAAGTAATATTTGTACGGCTCAAGCTTTATTAGCAATAGTGTCAGCAGCATATGCCATTTATCACGGTCCTGAAGGAATTAAAAATATTTCTGAAAGAGTTTCTCAATTAGCAAAAAATTTCGCTGATAAAATAAAACAATCAGGATATGAGCTATATTCAGATTATTTTTTTGATACCGTAACAATTATTACTAAGGAAAAAACTGATCAAATTTTCAAAAATGCTTTGGTTCAAAAAGTTAATATTAGAAGAGTAAATTCAGAAATGCTTGCTGTTTCTTTTGATGAGAAAAAAAATGTTTATAGAGTAAATCAATTATTAAAAATTTTTAATGCAGCAGAATCAATCAAAAAAGAAGATCCCACAGTTAGTTTACCCAATCTTCCAAAAAGTTTATTAAGAACTTCAAAATATTTAGAGCACCCAGTTTTTAATTTGTATCGTTCAGAGACAGAAATGCTTAGATACCTTAAAAAGTTAGAGGATAAGGATATAGCTCTTAACAGAACCATGATTGCACTAGGTTCATGCACTATGAAATTAAATGCCACTGCAGAGATGATACCTATTTCATGGAGAGAATTAGCTGAGCCTCATCCATTCGTCCCCATAGAGCAGATGGAAGGATACAGAACATTGTTCACAGATCTTAAAAATTGGCTAAGATCAATTACTGGTTTTTCAGGAGTTTCACTTCAGCCCAATGCTGGGGCGCAAGGTGAATATGCAGGATTAATGGTAATTCGAAAATATCATTTAGATAGAGGCGATAAAAATAGAAATATATGTTTAATACCAAGTTCAGCACATGGAACCAATCCAGCAAGCGCCCAGATGGTAGGAATGAAAGTTGTAGTAGTTGATTGTGACAAAGATGGAAATGTTGATTTTGAAGATTTAAAGAAAAAATCAGAAATTCATTCTGAAAATCTTGGAGCTTTAATGGTTACATATCCCTCTACACATGGTGTATTTGAAGAAAAAATATCAGATATCTGTGATTTAATTCATAAACATGGAGGCCAAGTTTATATGGATGGAGCAAACTTAAATGCACTTGTTGGTATTGCAAAACCAGGAAATTTTGGTCCAGATGTTTGTCATATAAACTTACATAAAACATTCTGTATTCCACACGGAGGAGGAGGGCCTGGAATGGGACCTATTGCATGTAAAAGACATTTACAAGTTTATTTGCCCAATCATCCAGTAGTTAAAGATTGTGGACCTGCATCTGGAATAGGTGCAGTCTCAGCAGCACCTTGGGGAAGTTCAAGTATTCTATCAATTTCTTGGATGTATATTAAAATGATGGGGTCTGAAGGAGTAAAACTTGCTACTCAAATTGCTATACTTAATGCTAACTATATTGCGAGTAGACTTAAAGATCATTTTCCAATTTTATATAAAGGTTCAAAAGGTAATGTTGCTCATGAATGTATTATTGATATTAGATCAATTAAATCAGAAACTGGAGTAACAGAGGAAGATATCGCCAAGAGGTTAATTGATTTTGGTTTTCATGCACCAACAATGTCATGGCCTGTAGCTGGTACTATGATGATTGAACCTACAGAAAGCGAGAGTTTGCCAGAACTTGATAGATTTTGTGATACTTTGATAAAAATAAAACAAGAAATAGATCAAATAAAATCTGGTAAGTTTGATAAAGTTGACAACCCAATAAAGAACGCTCCTCATACAGATACTGAATTAGCTTCTGATGACTGGACACACAAATATTCTCGAGAAGAGGCGGCTTACCCTGCTAAATTTTTAAGAACTAATAAATTTTGGCCTCCAGTTGCAAGAGTAGACAATGTATATGGGGATAAGAATATTTTTTGCACATGTCCAAGCATGGACGAATTCAAAGAAGATGCAGCATAAAAATAAATGAAAATTGCTGTAGTTGGGTCAGGAATTTCAGGTTTAAGTGCTGCCTATTATTTATCAAAAAAACATCATGTAGACTTATATGAAAAAGAAGACCATTTTGGAGGGCATTCTCATACTATTGATCTAAATTTAGATACAAAAAAAATTGCAGTAGATATCGGTTTTATTGTTTTTAATTTTAAAACATATCCTAATTTAATTAATTTTTTTAAAGAAAATAAAATAGATATAGAAAAAAGTGACATGTCTTTTTCGGTTTCAGTAGAAAATACAAATTTTGAATATTGTGGAAAAGGTTTGAATGGTATTTTTTCAAATAGATCAAATTTATTTGATTTGAAATTTATGAGAATGTTTTTTGATATTATAAATTTTTACAAAAAATGTGATGATATAAAAAATTTTGATGAAAGAACAACTCTAGGTGAATATTTAATTAAAAATAAATTATCGAAAGAGTTTGTAAATTATCATTTAATACCCATGGTTTCTGCAATTTGGTCAATGCCTCCATATGAGTCTAATAAAATGCCATTAAAATTTTTTTTAAAATTTTTTCAAAATCATGGTTTATTTAAATTAAGTAATAGACCTCAATGGTATACTGTTACAAATAGAAGTAGGACTTATGTTCAAAAAATTATCTCAAAATTAAATGGTGAATATTTTAAAAATTATGCTGTTAAAAAGATTATTAGTAAAAGTTCTGGTGTAGATTTGTATTATGGTGGTGAAAGTGAATTTTTTAATTATGATAAAGTTGTATTAGCAAATCACGCAGATGAGGCTCTTTCAATTATTGAAAATCCATCAGAGGATGAAAAAAAAATCTTATCAAATTTTAGCTATAAAGAAAATTTTGCTTATATCCATACAGATGAAAAAGTTATGCCCAAAAATAGAAAAGCTTGGTGTTCTTGGAACTCTTTAATGAGTAAAGATGATGTAGAAAAAAATTCAATAACTTATTGGTTAAATTTATTACAAAACTTAAAGTGTGAAGAAAATTTATTTCTTACCTTAAATCCATATTTTGAAATTGATAAATCAAAAATATTAAAAAAAGTAAAATTTACTCACCCTTATTTTGATCAAGCCGCATTAGATTTCCAAAGCAAGCTTAAAAATTTACAAAATAAAAGAAATATTCTTTTCTGTGGAAGTTATTTTGGTTATGGATTTCACGAAGATGGAATAAAGTCATCTATTGAAATGTTAAAAAACTTTAATGACTAGCTCAATTTATAATGGAACTGTAATTCACAAAAGATTCAAACCTAAAACTCACTTTTTCAAATATAGTGTTTTCTCGCTCTTTATTGATTTGTCCGAATTAGATCAATTGGATAAAACAATAAATATATTTTCATATAACAAATTTAATTTAGTAAGTTTCTATGAAAAAGATCACGGTAATAGAGATGGCTCATCACTGACCGAATGGGTGAAAAAAAATTTAGATGAAAACAAGATTAATTCTGAGGACATTAAAATAAAACTTCTCTGTTATCCAAGAATTTTTGGATATGTATTTAATCCACTTAGTGTTTTTTATATCTATGACAATAATGAAAAATTAAGATGTATTTTATATGAAGTTAAAAATACATTTGGTGAACAACACACTTACATTTTTAAAGTTGATGATGAAAAAAATCTCTATCAACATAATTGCACAAAAAAATTCCATGTTTCTCCATTTATAGAAATGAATTGTAATTATTTTTTTAGACTTCTTAAACCTGGAGAAAAAATTTTGGTAGTAATTGATCAATATCAAACAAATGAAAAAATATTATACGCATCTCAAGATGGCACAAGAGTAGACTTTAATTCAAAAGAACTAATTAAATCTTACCTAAAACACCCGCTGATGACATTTAAAATTATCTCTGCGATACATTTTGAAGCGTTTAAATTATGGGCAAAAGGAATTAAATTTATTAGGAAAAAAATTAAAATTAGAAATAATATTACTTTTGAAGGTTAATGAATTTATTTAAGATTTCAGACAAAATTGTTTTTAGCACTTTAAACAATATAAAATATGGGTACTTAGAAATAACTAATCACGAAGGTAAGTTATTGAAATTTGGTAATCCAAATGACCAATTAAAAGCAAATCTTAAGATTAGAAAAAAGAATTTTACTTTTAACCTCATAAAAGGAGGAAGTGTTGGTTTAGCAGAATCTTATATGAAAAATGAATTTGAGACTAACAATTTATCAGATTTAATAGAAGTTACAGCTAGAAACATAAAACAAGTTCACAAATTTTCAGGTTTACTAGATTTTCCGGTTATTAATTTTTTAAAAAATTTTTTTATTAAGAATACAAAAAATAGAAGTAAAGAAAATATAGCCAAACATTATGATCTAGGAAATGACTTTTTCTCTCTGTGGCTTGATAAAACATTGACATATTCAAGTGCAATTTTTGATGAGGAAAATAAAGATTTATCAGACGCACAAAATAATAAATATCAAAAACTAATTGATTTAATGAAACCTAGTAGTGGAGATAAAATTTTAGAAATAGGATGTGGATGGGGAGGTTTTGCTGAATATCTTGGAAAAAAATATGATGTAAAACTTGATTGTATAACAATTTCAAAAAAACAGTATGAGTATGCCAAACAAAGAATCCATAAATGTGGTTTAAATGAAAAGGTTAACATTGAGATTAAAGATTATAGAGATTTGAAAGATAAATATAATTCAATAGCATCAATAGAAATGATTGAAGCCGTAGGTCAAAATTATTTAGAAAGTTATTTTAAAACGATCAAAAATAACTTATCAAATAATGGTAAAGCTGCCATTCAAGCTATTACTATTGATGATGCTTTATTTGACAGATATAAAAATAAAGAGGATTTTATTCAAAAATACATTTTTCCTGGTGGTTTCCTCCCAAATAAAAATAGTATCAATAAGTATGTTTCTGAAAATGGTTTAACAATAAAATCTTATGAGTCTTATGCTGATCATTATTCTAACACATTGTCTATATGGAGAGACGAATTTAATAAAAAATGGAATCAAATTAAAAATCAGGGATTTGACTCAACATTTAAAAGAATGTGGGAGTTTTACCTTTGTTATTGTGAGGCTGGATTTAAATCAAAGAATATAGATTTAATACAATTTTCAATTCAAAATAAATAGGGAAATAAACACTATGCGCGACATAAAATATTTTAAATCAATTTTATTGATAATTTCTATATTGTTATTTACAAGTTGTTCAAAAAATAGCTCTATGAAACCTGAAGATTTTAAAAATAAAGAACCAAGATTAATTATTGAGGAATACCTTTCTGGAGATGTGAAAGCTTGGGGTGTGCTCCAAAATAGATCTGGAAAAGTCACTAGACAATTTTCTGCTGACCTAAATGGTAAATGGGATGGAAAACAATTGATCCTTGATGAAAAATTTAATTGGGATGATGGAGAAATTCAAACTAGACAATGGCAAATTACTAAAATTGATGAAAATAACTATGAGGGTACAGCAGGAGATGTTGTTGGAAAAGCAAAAGGATATTCTTATGGTCCGGCATTTAAGTTTGAGTATGTTCTTCTAGTTCCTGTTAAAGGTAAAGAGATGAAAATAACTTTTGATGACTGGATATTCAAACAAGATGACCGAGTAGCTATCAATAGAGCAACTATGACTAAATTTGGTATAAAAGTTGCTGAACTAACAGTTGTATTTGTTAAAGATTAATTTTTCTTTTGATATTTAGTCATTTTACCAACTAATCCAAAATAAATTTTACTAGGCAAAAAGCTAAATAGTTTAAGTATAAGAGTAAGAGATTTTGGAAAGTGAATTTCAAAAACATTTTTATTCATTAATCCATCATAAATTTTTTCAGCTGCATATTCAGTAGTTTTTAAAAAAGGCATTTTAAAATCATTTTTATCTGTCATTGGTGTTTTAATAAATCCAGGTGATACTAAGCAAACACGCACATTAGATCTTTTAAAATCAAAGTATAAACTTTCTGCTAAATTATTAAGAGCTGATTTAGAAGGTCCATAGCCAGTTGAATTTGGCAACCCTCTATATCCAGCTATAGATGAAACAATAGTAATTATACCATTCTTTTTATTTTTAAAATAATCTTCCACAGCCTTGATACTATTTAACGTACCAAAAAAATTCACTTTAAATACCTCTTCTATTTGTTCAACATCAATATCCTTTTCTTTTTTGGGATTCCAAGTACCAGTTGAAAAAAAACAGATATCAATTTCTTGAAACTTTTCTTTGATTTGTTCAAAAACTTCTTTACATTTTAACTTATCAGTAACATCAAGTGGAAATCCGTGAATATTTTCATTTTCATTAGAAATTTCTTTAAGCAGTTTCTCTCTCCTTGCTGAAATCGCAACATTCCAACCCTTATTTGCAAATTTAATTGCTAAAGCCTTTCCAATACCTGTACTTCCGCCAGTTATCCAAATTGTTTTTTTATTCATTTTATAGTGATGTATAATACTTATATGTTAAAAAATAAATTTATATCATTTATTCTATTCTTCATAATCACTTATTCTGCATCATTAATTGGAGGAATGGCGACAATAAGTTTTAAAGAACCTTGGTATTCTCAACTTGTAAAATCAAATTTTAATCCACCTGACTGGGTTTTTGCTCCTGTCTGGACTACTTTATATTTAATGATGACAGTAGCCATTTGGTTTTATTGGCATAGCAAGAACAGAGAAATGAATACAATTTATATTTATTTTATTCACATAGTCTTTAATACAACTTGGAGTATTGTTTTTTTTGGCTTACATCAAATTTTATTAGCCCTAATTGTACTTTTGATTCTGATTATTCTGATAATCATTCTCATTTTAAAATTTAAACGTGTCAATAAAGTAAGTTCATACTTAATGATTCCCTATTTACTTTGGAGTTGCTATGCATTATTTCTCAATTTAAACTTATATTTAATGAATTAATATGGATGATGTTGTTATAGTTGGTGGCGGAATTATTGGTACAGCTACCGCATACTTTCTCTCTAAAGAAGGTAGAAAAGTAAAAGTAATTGAAAGAGACCCCACTTATAAAACTGCCTCATTCCCATTATCTCTTGGTGGTTTTAGAAGACAATTTTTTCAAACAGAAAATATCTTACTAGGAAAATTTGCCAGAGAATTTATTTTTCAAATACCAGAATTACTTAAAACTGAAAAAAACCCTAAGCCAACTGCTAGCATGGTAACCAATGGATATTTGTTAATGTTTGGACCTGAACATGCAGAGGAACAATATAAAGCATTAGAAAATCATAAAGCATGTGAAGCTGGAACAAAAAATATTAAAGGTTCAGAACTAACAAAATTTTTTCCATATATAAATAGCGATGGAATAGAAACGGCCACATTTACCGACAATCAAAGTGAAGGATGGATTGATCCATTTATGTTCCATGGTGCATTGAAAAGTAAAGCAATGGAACTTGGTGCTGAATTTGTAAAAGGGGAGGTAAAGTCCCTTTCAGAAATAAAAGCTAAAACAATTATTTCTGCAGCTGGATGTTGGACAAAAGAACTATTAGAGGACATTCCAGTTGAACCGCAAAAACATACTGTGTTCAGAGTGAAATGTCCAAAACATATTCCTGAAATGCCATTGACTGGAGATTTAACAACGGGAGTTTATTGGCGACCAGAGGGTAAAGAATATTTAGCTGGATCACCAAAATCTGTCTTTGATGCAGATGACTTAGAACCAGCATGGGATGACTATGAAGAACTTGTTTGGCCTGCTTTAGCTCAACGTATCCCTGCTATGGAAGAATTAAAATTAACAGGAGGCTGGGCTGGTTACTATGACTGTAACAGACTTGATAATAATGCAGTAGTTGGGAAACATCCAAAATTTGAAAATGTATATTTAGCTACAGGTTTTACTGGCAGAGGTTTAATGCAAGCACCAGGAATAGGGAGAGCTTTAACAGAACTAATTACAACTGGAGCTTATCAGTCTATAGATATTTCAAATATGGCTGTTGAAAGAGTTTTAGGTAAAAAAGCAAGACCAGAACCGTACGTACTTTAATTTAAAGTTATTATGAAACTTCATATTGGTGGAAAAGAAAAAAAGGAAGGCTGGAAAATACTTAATATTTTAAAAGGTGAGAATGTAGATTTTTTAGGTGATATTTCTGATCTTTCTCAATTTAAAGATAATTCAATAGATGAAATATACGCTAGCCATGTTGTTGAACATGTTAATCAAAAAAATATTACAAATACTCTAGCTGGAATTCATAGAGTTCTAAAAGATTCTGGTAAATTTTATGTGTCAGTTCCTGATTTAGATATTTTGTGTAGAATATTTATTGCCAAAGATGCACCCATTAAAGTCAAATATCATGTTATGAGAATGATGTTTGGAGGCCAGACAGACGAATATGATTTCCATTATTTTGGTTGGAATTTTGAATTTATGAATGAATATCTTACTAACGCAGGATTTAAAAAGATTGAAAGGGTAAAATCATTTTCTATATTTAATGATACAAGTGATTTTGCTCCTTATAGTGGAGTTCCAATAAGTTTAAACTTAATTGCTTATAAATAATTAAAGTGATATTTTTTGTTAGAATAAATTAATGACTAATAAAATTTATAATTTTTTTCCTTTAACAATCTTAAAATCTAAGATTGATCTAGCTAATACAACTAAAGATTTAATGATTAAAAGAATTTTTGATATGGAAAAAAATAGTAAAAATAAATTTTACAAAAATGAAAAAAGTTCTTGGACTGGAGATACACAAGGTTTTGAATTTTTACATAAAAATAATGAATTTGATGATTTTTTTTTAGAGGTTAAAAAAAAAATTTTAGAATATCTGGAAGTAATAGGTATTGATCATAATTTGTTAGATTTTTATATTCAAAGATCATGGGCAACAATATCTAGAGGTAAAGAAAATATAGCTCAACATAAACATTTACAATCACATCTTTCATTCGCATATTATTTAAAAAAAGATTCTACTGATGCTAATCTGTTGTTAATAGATGAAATAAAACAAAATGAATTTTTGCCAGGGTCTTTTTTATCTCCTACTATCAGTCAAAAAGGATTGATTAAAAAAAGAAATATTTCAAACACAGCAGCAATTATTGTTGAGGCACAAGAGGATGAAATAGTAATATTTCCATCAAAAACATTACATCAAACGCAACCTGAGGTAAATAATAATGAAAGAATTTCTTTATCAGCTGATATTTTTATCACCTCAAAAAATTCAGAAAATTTAGAACACTTAGTAACACCTTTTAAAGAATGGAAAAATTTTTAAAATTTTAAGTTCCACAAAACGTTTGATATTTTTCACCTGATATAGTCGGCAATTGGTAATCAATAATTTCTTTTTGCTGATAATATGGTTTTTCTAAAATTTTTAAAATCTTATTAAATGGCTCTAAATCATTTTGTTCAGCTGCCTCTAAAGCTTTTTCGATTTTATGGTTTCTTGGAATAACTAGCGGATTGTTATTTCTCATTAAATCCATGGATTTATTTTGATTGTTGCTATTTACTAATGTTCTCATTTCCCATCTTTTTTTCCAGTTTTTAAAATCATTATCTTCAAATAATTTATCTTTTTTTGGATCAAGATTCATTAAATGACAAAAGGTATTTGTATAATCTGCCTTTTTTTCGTGCATCCAAGTTAATAAATCTAAGATTAAAAATTTATCCTTATCATCTAAACCAAATAATCCTAATTTATCTCTCATCATGTTCATCCATTTTTCCTCATACTTTTTTTCAAAAGAATTAATGGTTTCTGTAGCTATCTTAATCGATTTTTCTTGATCTTTATCAATAAGAGGAACTAAGCATTCTGCAAATCTGGCTAAATTCCATTTTGTAATAACAGGTTGATTACAATAAGCGTATCTACCTGTTTGATCTATTGAACTAAAAACAGTCTTTGGATCATAGGTATCCATAAATGCACATGGACCGTAATCAATAGTTTCCCCAGAAATTGTCATGTTATCAGTATTCATTACTCCATGAATAAAACCGACACGCATCCAATTCACAACCAAATTACATTGTCGGTCTATTAAAAGATTTAATAAATCTAATGCTCGGTTATTTGAATTTTTTATTTCAGGATAATGCCTATCAATTGTGTAATCTAATAAAGTTTTTAACTCATCTTCTTTTTGTCTTGCTGCGATATATTGAAAAGTACCAACCCTAATATGGCTAGAGGCGACACGAGTCAGTATTGCACCTTGTAAAGGTGTCTCTCTTTGAATATTTTCTCCGGTTTTTACTACTGCCAGACTACGGGTAGTGGGAATGTTTAATGCATTCATAGCCTCACTAATAATATATTCTCTCAACATTGGACCTAAAGCTGCACGACCATCACCACTTCTTGAAAATGCTGTTTTACCTGAGCCTTTAAATTGAATATCATATTTCTCATTTGATTTTGTTGTATGCTCACCAATTAAAACTGCTCTACCATCTCCAAGCATTGTAAAATGACCAAACTGGTGACCCGCATAAGCTTGTGCTATAGAGTTTGAGCCTTTTGGCAAAGAATTTCCTGAAAGAATTTTTGAAAGCTCATTTCTATCTATTTTTGAAAAATTTAAATCTAATTCAGAGGCTAATTTTTCGTTAAGTATTATTAACTCTGGATTTGTTACAGGAATAGGTTTTATCTGTTCTTTAAAAGTATCTGATAATTTTGAATAAGTGTTATCAAAATGCCATCCTATGGTCATTTTGGTTAACCCACTTCGGCTTGATTTTCTTTTGGTTGTATTTCAGTTTTAAATTGATTTGAAATTTTTTGAACTTGGACAGATGAAACCTTGTATTCTGCACACATTGTTTCTTCATCTTTTCCGTGGCCTGTCACCATATTAACCATGTGCTCAGGAAAGTGGAATGTTGTAAACACGATTCCTGATTTCACTTTATCTGTAACTTCTATTTTTAAAGCTACTTCACCTCTTCCTGAATACAATCTTCCAATATCACCAGTATTTAAATCTCTATCTGCGGCATCTTTTGGGTGAATCAAAAGCACATCCTCGTCAACAATATTTATATTACTTGTTCTTCTTGTCATTGTTGCTGCATTATAGTGTTGTAAAACTCGACTAGTTGTTAATATTAAAGGGTAATCTTTTTGGTTAGCCTCAATCTCACTTGACTCTTTCCAGTCAAAATTCTTCAATCTTCCCTTACCTAATTTAAATGTTTCAGTATGCAATATTTGAGTATCAGTTCCATCTTCTTTTACTGGCCATTGTAATCCTAATTTTCCTAACCTTTTTCTAGTTACTCCTTTAAAGAAAGGCACAATATTAGCAATTTCTCCAAGCACTTGATCGGCATCATAAGTTGGCTGATCAAATCCAAGTTTTTGCATCATCTCAGTTACGATTACTCCATCAGGTTTTGTTCCTGGTAGTGGAGGAACAGCTCTATTAACTCTTTGAATTCTTCTCTCAGTATTTGTAAACGTACCATCTTTCTCTAAAAATGTAGTCCCAGGCAAAACTACTGTTGCAAGTTTTGCTGTTTCACTCATAAAAATTTCTTGGACTACTAAAAGTTCTAATGAGTTCATTGCTTCAATTACATGAGCACTGTTAGGATCTGTTTGAACAATATCCTCACCGATAATCCAAATTCCCTTTAATTCTTTTTTAATAGCTGCATCAAACATTTGGGGTATTTTTAATCCTGCTTTAGTTGGATGTGTTACACCATATTTTTCTGTATAAAATTTTTGATTTTTTTCATCTGAAACTTCAAAGTAACCAGCACCTTGATGAGGTTGACAACCCATATCAGCTGCACCCTGAACATTATTTTGACCTCTTAAAGGATTTACTCCAACTCCTTTTCTACCAATATTTCCTGTAATCATTGCAAGATCAGCAATCAACATTACAGTTTTTGAACCTTGTTCATGTTCTGTAACTCCTAATCCATGAAATTCCATTGAATTTTTTGCAGTTGCATATGCAATAGCAGCCTCTTTAACAAGTTGTTTATCCACACCCGCAACTTTTGCTAATTGATCAACATCCTGTCTTTCAATTTCTTTAAGGAAATTATCAAATCCCTCTGTTCGATCTCTTACAAAATCAGCATTATATAATTTTGATTTAATTATAAAATGTAACATCATATTAAGTACTGCAACATTAGTCCCAGGTCTTAATTTGATATGATAGTCAGCAAGTTTTGCAAGTTCTGTTGTAATAGGATCTAAAACTATTAATTTCTTTCCTTTCATAGCTTGTTGCTTAATCTTTGCACCAGTTACAGGATGGGCATTAGTTGGATTTGCTCCAATGACTAAAAATAAATCTGCATGATATATATCTTCTGTAGAGTTAGTAGCAGCACCTGTTCCAAAAGTTTGTTGCATTCCCCACGCAGTAGGTGAGTGACAAATTCTTGCACAACAGTCGACACTGTTTGTTCCTACGGCTGCTCTAATCATTTTTTGAAAGACATAATTTTCTTCATTAGTACATCTTGCAGATGAAATACCTGCAAAAGCATCAGGTCCATGATTTTTTGTAATTCTTTGCATTTCTTTTTTGATAAAATCATAAGCTTCATCCCAAGTTGCTTCCTCAAATTTTCCATTTCTTTTTATTAATGGAGTTTTAAGCCTATCTGGATGGTCATAGAAACCAAACGCATATCTTCCTTTAATACAAGTGTGACCTGCATTCACTTCAGTTTGTTTTGGTGTATCGATTGCAACAACTTTATCATTTTTAATTGAAGCCTCTAAATTACATCCAACACCACAATATGAACAAGTAGTTCTTACTTTTTTATCTACTGCTACAGATTTTGATTTAAACACATCTGAAATAGCATCTGTTGGGCAAGTGTGCGCACAAGCTCCACAAGAAACGCAAGATGAGTCTCCAAACATCATATCGTTATCTGTAGTTATTCTTGACTCAAATCCTCTTCCAGACATAGTTAATACAAATGAACCTTGAATTTCATCACAAGCTCTTACACATCTTCCACAATTGATGCAGTTATCTAAATTCATTCTCATATAGTCATGAGAAGTATCCCTAGGAATACCCTTGTGTTGTTTTGGACTATTGTATCTGTGATCTGAAATACCTAAGTCGTTCGCTACAGTTTGAAGTTCACAATTATTATTAACTTCACATGTTCCACACTCCATAGGGTGGTCAGTTAAAACTAGCTCAACAATATTTTTTCTTAACTTATGAAGATTTTCATTTGATGTAAAAATATGTTGATTTTCAGCTACTGGTGTGTGGCAAGAGGCAACAACTTTTGTTGGACCATCTTTTTCTAAAGCAACCTCAACAGAACAAACTCTGCAAGCACCATATGGAGCCAAATTAGGATCATCACATAACGTTGGAACCTTTTTTTCTCCTTTATAGCTTTTTACAAATTTTAAAATAGATGTGTGTTTAGCTCCAATTTCATATGGTTTACCATCTATATATGCAATTTTTCTTTTTTCAGAACTCATTAATTATCTTTTACCATATCACTTTTCATTTCATCACCAAAATATTTTAAGATGTTCATTATAGGAGTTGGTATTGCCCCACAAAGAGCACATAAACAGCCTTTTTGCATGGTTACTAACAACTCATTTAGTAATTTAAGTGGAATTTTTGCAGTTTTTTTCTTTGCTTGATCAAACATTTCCTTTCCCCTGTAAGACCCAAGTCTTCCTGGAAAACATTTACCACAAGATTCTTCCGCAGAGAATTCAAATAAATGATGAATATACTCGGTCATTGGGAAATTTTTAGGTATGCTTACAACACTGGCATGACCTAGCATAAAACCTTTAGAGCTAAATTCTTGAAAATCTAAATTAAGATTATCGATTTCATTTAATGGAACAACACCACCAAGTGGTCCACCAATTTGAAATGCTTTAACTGGCTCCTTATAACCTCCTCCAATTTCATTGAATATTTTTTTCATTGGTGTTCCCATGTCAATTTCATAAACACCCGGGTTATTAAAAAAACTATCTAAGCAAACTAATTTTGTTCCAGCAGATTTTTTATTTCCAATCAATGAGAATTTTTCTGCACCATTAATTAAAATTCCAGTCGCAGCTGCTAAAGTTTCAACATTGTTAACTACAGTTGGTTTTTTATAAAGTCCCTCTGTAACAGGGAAAGGGGGCCTAACATCAACCTCAGCTCGTCTACCTTCAATTGATGCAATTAAAGCTGTTTCTTCACCGCATATGTAAGCTCCTTGACCAATACAAATTCCAAGATCAAAAGAAAATTCAGTTCCTAAAATATTTTCACCTAGTAGGTTTAATTTTTTAAGTTCATTGATACATCCATTAATTGCTTCTATAGATTTTGGATATTCACCTCTAATATATAAAACTCCCTCATCACTTCCGATAACCAAACCACAAATTACCATTCCAAATATAACTTTTAATGGTTGGTCTTCTAAAAGATATCTATCAGAAAAAGCTCCTGAGTCTCCCTCATCAGCATTACAAATAACATATTTTTTATCACCTTTTGCTTTGCTACAAAAATCCCATTTCATTCCAGTTGGAAAACCTGCACCACCTCTTCCAGTTAAATTAGAATCTAGTAAAGATTTAACAATTTCTTTTTTATCTTTTTTTAAAAATTTGTTTAATTGTTTTTCGAATTGGTCTGTTGATGAAAGCTTGTCATCCATTAAAAAACTAGTTGTTGCAAAACTTTTTGAAAAGAATTTTTCTTGTTTGATATTTTCTCCTTTTAAAATTTGGTCAATTTTTTCTATATCTTTTCCTGCATAATTTTCTCCATCATAGTGAAAAGCATGATTTTCATAACAGTGGCCCAAGCAAAACATTTCTCCTACTTTATCATTTCCAAGTTTTGATTTTAAAGTTTCTTTTAATTTGTCTTGAGTGCCAGCACACATACAAGCACTACCATTACACACAAAGGCTTTTTTTTCTCTATGAGAAGGTCTTAAAAATTCATAAAAACTCTCAGCTCCATGAATAGTAGAAACACCCAAGTTGTATTCTTTAGCAATTTCTTTTATATCTTTTGGAGAGTCATTGAGGACATTTTCTGACATTTTTTTAAAAAGATTGTCTTTTAGTCCAACCCTTCCAGATAAATTACTAATATTTTTTGACACTTGTCTCCCCGCAATATTAATTTTCAACAACCTTTTGGTTATTTGTGTAAATATTAAAACTATCCTCTTTTACGAAACCTATCAAGGTCATGTCAAACCTATTCGCTAGATCAATTGCTAGACTAGTTGGCGCACCTACACCAATCATTAAGCCAATATTGGTCATTAAAACTTTTTGAACTAGTTCAAAATTTAACCGACCGGAGCATGCTATAAATTGGTTTTGAGGGTCAATCTGGTTCTCAATCAAAGCATTACCAATCATCTTATCTAGCGCATTATGTCTGCCAACATCTTCTCTAAGGGATATTAATTTTCCATCAGATGAAAATAGTCCACTTGCATGAATTCCACCTGTTTTTGAAAATTCAGATTGATTTTGTCTTAATATTGAAGGTGATTTAATTATAATTTCTTTTACCAATTTAGGCTCATTTTTAAAAGTTTTTTCTTTTTTGATTATTTCTAAAGCATCAAGTGATGATTTACCACAAACTCCGCAGGATGAATTTGTCAAGAAGTCTCTCTTAATTTTAGAAATATTTATGTTTTTAGAATTATTAAGGGTAATTAATATTTTATTTTGAATTTTATATTGCCCAACTTTTTCACCAATACTTTCTATATTTTCTATTTCATTTAAATTTTGAATTATTTGTTCGTTAAACAAAAAACCCCTGACCAGATCTTCATCATTACCTGGTGTTCTCATTGTTATTGAAAGACTACTAGTCACCCATTCACTTTGATCTTTATATTTTATTGAGATTTCTAAAGGCTCTTCTATTGAAATAAGATCATCAATTTTTTCAAATTTATTTTTTTTAAATTTGATTACCTTATACTTAGAATTCATCCAATCATTTTAGCGGATAATTCTTTTTAAGTAAAAATTTATTAATTAAAATAGCTAACGATATAATGATAATACATCCAAATATAATTGGACTTAATAAATAATCATAAGAAACACTCCCAATAATCACCATTATTGGATTTCCACCTGCAGGGGGATGTACAATGTTTAATAATATCATAAAAAAAATTCCAACACCAACAGCTAACGCTATGTTGATAAACATTGGTAATGGTACAAAAATTACAAAAATTACACCTACAAGAGCTGTAACCAAATGACCAAAAAAAACATTTTTTGGTTGAGCAAAAGGACTTTCTGGAAAACCAAATAATAAAACCATAGAGGATCCGAACGACCCAGCTATGAATAAACCTAAGGCACTTTTATAAGTTAAAACAGTTAATACACCAATTGTAAATGCTGAGAAAATTCCAGCAAGCAAAGCTTTTTTAAAAATTTCTTTATTTATATTAATCATGATATTTTTAAGGCTTTTAGAACAGTTCTTAACGGAAGAAGCAAGCATTCTTTTCTAGGTGCGTTTTTTTTGTCCAATAATTCTATAAAATCTTTCCAATTTCTCTCTAAAACTATTTTAGTATTTTCAAAGATATTTTCGCAGGAATTAATAAAATCTTTTATTTCTTTTAATTTTTTATTTTTAATTTTTTGTGAA